>JAFAEB010000228.1 GCA_023424235.1 Bacillota bacterium | reverse complement strand
GCCTAACATCGATACTACTTCTCTATAGCGTCTACCTATTCCGCCACTAACACATATTGGAGTGATAGGACTCGAACCTACAACTAACTGGATATAAGCCAGGTACTCTAACCATTGAGTTACACTCCATCAAAAAAAGGCTAACAGATATCTGAACATCCATCAGCCTTTAGCAGCATATTATAATTTATTTAATATAAGATTAACGTCTACATCGTTACTGGTATGTAATGAGGTTGTGTTATTTAAATCACCATACTTTTACGATATAGACCAACACCGCACTGGATGCCTTTGTTTAATTGCATTGTGGCCAACCTCTTGCCGAACCAATGGCATTAACAGTTTTATTTTTATATATTTAATCCACTCAATAAGAATGGTTAAATAGTATAGACTTATCAAGTAGCTCACCTACCTTTATGATTATTTGACCACTATCAACCTTTCGATATCCCTGGAATAAAGAGATTGACTTATCGTGTGTGGTCCACACTATCGGATGTACGATTCCGAAAACGTCAGGAGGTGAAAATGAATTCCACGGTTATATACACACTTTCACAATGCCATATTATCACATCTTAGTATATCATTGTGTATCATCTTTAATATAGGAATCAATCCATATTCGTATTTGTCATATCTTATAATTGTGTCAATTACATCTTTTTTTATCACTCTAATAGAAGAAACACGTTATTTAATTAAGTAATATTACAATTCATTCATTATGACAATTATTACTCTAAAAAAATAAAAGGTATCATTTTTTCTTGAATGATAGCCTTCGTATTGTATTATCTTTAATATCTTGATTTATGCCTATATATCGTAAAGTTACCGATATGTCTGAATGATTTAGTATTTCTTTCAATGTAACTGAATCTTTGGTTTGTTGATATGTGTGATACCCAAATGTTTTTCTTAGTGTATGAGTTCCAATAGACTGTAGTCCAAAGTGTTTAGCTGCATCATCTAGAATGTTATAAGCTTGTTGTCGTGATATGGATTTATTCATTCCCTTTTTACTTTTGAATAGGTACTCATAATCTTCCATATCAGCAATATAATTTTTTAACACTGGTTTCAATTCATCGTTTACTGGAAATCTTCTTTCTTTTCCTGTCTTTGTTTCCCTTATAATAATATACTTCTTGTCCTTAATGTCCCTTACTCTTAATTGTAATATATCCGATATACGCAATCCACTATATATGCCAAATAGGAACATCACATAATCACGTTCATTTTTTAACTTTAAATAGTCTGCTATATCCCATACTAATTCTATATCTCGAATAGGCTCTACTGTATTCATTAGCTTCCTCCTTCCATGCAAAAAAGACCGCCTACTTTTAGACGGTCCTTCGTTAATATTTATATTGCCATATTATCACATCTATTAATATCATTGTATATCATATTTAAATTGATGTTTTTTAATGCATTACTATGTATTCTATGTGTTTGTGCCCATTCATATCCTATTTCACAGCAAATATTTGGCCACTGTTTGAATTGAATGTATTTTTTTAGGAGTATATCAGCTTCAATTCCATTTTCCACCTTGACTATTGCTGATTCTATTTGTATTTTATATAATAAACACTCAAACCTGGTTTGTTCAATTTCATTTATTAAACCATCTAATCTTACTAGAATATCTGATATGTCAACTTTTTTGCTTCCTTTTGGCATATCATCATATGTTTGTGATTTTGCTGTTGTCATTGTTTCTATATAACTCTTTTTTTGTTCTTCAAGTGATTTGATTTTATTAACTTTATTTTTATATTCATTAAGTATTTCTTTTTTTTCTTCTATAGTCAATCAATTACCCCCTTTGCAATGTGTACTTACTATGCAAGATAACCTTAATATTATATTGCACTTGTTAAATGTTTGCTTTGACCTTGATTTTACTTACTTTATATATCTTTTTTATGATTAAATACTTTTTCTAAAAATAGTGGTGATTTTTCATCATTTATTATTTCCATGCTATCTATATACTTCTGTGCCATTGCAGCTACTTGAATAGCTTCCACAGCCATGTTAATAGCTAATTCCTCTAAGTTATAAACATGTGCAAGAGAAAACTCTATGTTGTTACGTTTAATATTTGACCATAAAACATTTAGCTTTTCTTTTGTATATATTAACTGTTCCTCAGCTTCTTCTATTTCCTCTTTTATTACTGCATACCCTTCATGACTACTATTGAAAGGAGGAAACTTCTCATTCGCACTCTCTAACTCTTTATATACTAGATTTATTACATCTTTTTTTACTGCATCCATTAAAATTCCCCATTCTCTTTCAATATTCTTTCAGCGGCATCACCGAAAACTAACATGATTTTTGTATATTCATCTATTGATAACATTCCCCACATAGTTTTTGTAATTTCTAGCAATTTTCTTGCTTCAATAACTCCTATCGTAGGACTTTTTGAAAATATTTTCTTTTCTTCATCCATGCTTAATTCCTCTCATTCTCTATGTATTTACCAACCTTAACAATATCTTTATTTAAAAACTTACTTACATACTTGCATAATTTCTTTTCTGTTTTCTCAATTTTATTTTTTAAATATAGTCCTCTGATTAGTTTTAATATCCTAATTAATTGATTCATACTCCCAATCCTTTCTATTGATTAACAAACTTATGTTTGCTATAATATTTACTAAATAACTAGGTGGTGCATTATGGCTTTTGGATATCCAAGTAAAGAAGAAAAATCAAATATAGATTACTCTCGTTGTACTCCTATAAATGTAATTGCAGTTACCAACCAGGAGCGTAAAATCAAACCATTATACTTTAGTGTTAATGATACTAAGGTAAAAGTTGATGGTATTAAGTACACTAAGGATGGTAAAGGTTGTACTTCTTTTTGCTGCGTCTACAGTGTAGGAAGTAGACAACGAGAGTGTATATTGACTTATTACCATAAGGAACATATATGGGTATTACAGAACTAAATTTTAGTTTAAGTTAATAACAGTCGCTTAATGATTTATAAAGATAAGCTCCATTAACGCATAAAGAATCTTGTTCATAAACGTTAATAATTGTTATTCCATTTTCATCTTTATAAATAGATACAGTACTGCAAAGATAGCCATTATCTAAAATGAGCATGTTTTCTTTTATTTCAAAAGTGCTATCTGCTGTTATCACTTCACCTGAAGAATCATGTGACAAATTGTGAATAATTATCTTATCACCTGCATTAATTATCATTCAGTCAGTTCCTTTCTTAAATTTTAACTCATAGTTTCAAAATAGAATTTAATTGGTTCTTTACTTTCTTTAATAACTCCGTAGCTTCTAGCTATACGATATGTAAAGTCTTTTTCTAACCTTTCATTTATTGTCTGTAACTGTTCTCTAAATTTATCTAATGTTAATGTACTCTTATAAAAATTACATGCTCTACATGCAGGCATATAATTGCTAATTTCATCAGTACCATAATTGCCATAGAGAGAAGTTACATGGTCTACTTGCATATCTTTATATTCCAATTCGCAACCACAATAAGCACAGTGTCCATTGCATTTTGCATATACTTTTAATCTTACTTTCTTAGGGATTGCTTTTCTTTTTACTTCTGTATTCCCCATACTGTTTCCTCCACTAAATCTTAATTTAATTACTTAACTTGTTCTCCAATTTTATGTAAGATATCATCCATATCAAAATCATTATCACTTAACCACATTCTTAGCAATCCTAGTTTGGATTTATCTGATATAGATTCACGTTTCCAGCACTCTACTTCTTTCTTAAGCTTGCAATTTTCTTCTAGCAACTTAGCACATTGAGTTTTCTCAAATGTATTTAGTTTAACGATTTCATCTGGTGTAAGGCCTGTATCTTCGTATCCACCTAATAGATCCATTGCTTCGCCTACTATGTGTTTATCATAATCATAACTGCCATCGTCATTTTTTGTTGTATATCTAACTAGACTTATCATAACTCACCTCATATTCTTTCTATAAACTTGTTTCTTTTCTTTCACGCAATAACTTAATTTACAACGACCTACATCTAAATACTTGTTAAAAGATAATCCTATATGCTTAATAATAGATTTATCTGTAGTAATGAAGTTTTTGCAGCTGTCACATTGAGGTTTGTAATTCATTGGATACCTCTCTTTCCTCCTTCTCTTGATTGTAATGGTCAAGTATGATTTCTAAATCTGTTTGTTTAGTATCAATAACCTCACGTTCATTTCTCAATACTGCCATTTGTATATCTATTTCTTTCTTGCGACATTTACATCGTTCTATATTGTTTTTAATGCACCATTCAAGGCTCTGCATACGCCTCCTCCTTGCTTAAATAATCTTTTACAATGCTGCAATTTTTCGATCATTTTCATCAATGTATATACATGTATCAATTTGATTGTTAGGACAGATAGAGCAAGGATCCGGTTCTTCTCTCTTAAGAGTATCTACAGAATATGGCTTACCAGTAAATATAGGATTAATCCTAGACTTGGTTTTCTTAGATTCGTAATATGCTTTACGTGCTACAATCTCTAATTCTTCTTTGCTTCTTCGCCTTGAATTACTTCTTTTCATCCTCTACCTCCTGTTATATAAATGAATTGCTTTTTCCATTTTCTTAATCTTATCAATTTCTATCTCTGTAATTTCATACGTGGTAAACCTTACAC
>JAFAEB010000215.1 GCA_023424235.1 Bacillota bacterium | reverse complement strand
CATCATTTACTATGTACCCTCTACTTTGCGATAGTTGACCAGGATTATTATATCTATAAATATTCTTAGCAACCCGCTCTAAATTTTTCTGTGTTCCAAACGTTAAGAAGGATAATCTTGTTGTTTTGCCATGTAAAAACACCCAGATACTATCATAAGTATGATTTAGTAAAACCTTATTAGCAATCATAACTTCCTCCAGATAATCATATGGAGTATTTGTTAACCCACTTACCCCTGCACTAATTCCATCAAGTGTCATATATCTTAACTCATCAATGGGCCCAAGACCATACAATTCTTCATAAATACATTGTGCAATTAATTCTAATTTCATCACGTATTTTAATTGAACATTAGTTTGTGAAAACGCTCCTTCGATATCATTTATATCAATTTCGTAATAATTACCGTCTTCATTTTCCTTAGCTTCTTCAAAATTAAAATCAGAGCATAACTGAGCAAATCCATCCTTACCATACATAAATTTATAATGTATTAAGAGAATTAGAAATTTATCATATATGGACAATTTACTCTTATGTTTAAAACTGAGTACTTGATCAATTGTGTCTTCATTTATATTAAAATTTTTTTGCAGTAGTTCCTTAATATATTCTTTAACATATTCTTTTTCACCTAAATCACCAAAACAACAATTTCTTAAAGCCTTTTGTAGTCTAAGTTTTTGCTTTTCTCTTTTATTTGTTTCATTCTTGTTTAGATTTAAGTCAGCAACATTGGTATTTTGAATATCATTAATACAATCCTTAATTCCTGTTATAAGCCAGTTTAGATGATATAGAGTAGAATCCTCCTCATCCTTCTCTTCTTTTTTAAATATAAAGTAAAAAGATAAAAGAAATAAGGCAGTTAACATGGCGATTATCATTAAGTTTATAGCAAATGTCATTAAATATCTTTCCTCCATTCCAAACCAACTAAGTCTAAAATTTTTATACTGGCTTGTCTTAATTGATTTATAAAATAATAATTTTTATCTTCCCTCCCACATTGTAAATTACGTTTTACAAAATCAATTAATTCGCCATCACTAATTGCATCTTGAAATTCTGTATTATAAGGAATTACAGAGGAATTCTTTCTATTAAGTTTTTTATACATACGTCTTAAGTTATAAATATTGTATTTGGATGCTTTATCATAATTTCCAATAAGGTAGAAAGTCTTTTTATCTTCAAATAATGGTTCTTTTAATACATGATTTAACATATTTAGGTTTTGATTTAGATTTACTACTAACAAGTCTGCCTCATGTATAACTTTTCGTGTTAAGTCATTCATACCAGGGTTCGTATCGATAAATACTAAATCATGAAAAACTTCAATATACCTTAGCATATTAATGACTAATTTCTCCATATCTTCATGAAAATAATCTTTATTATTCTTCATGGTTCCAGGTAATAGACTAAGACGATTATTAAGCAAAGAAAAGCAACAATTTTCAATTGTTTCTTCATCAAGAGGTGCTGACTTAAGACTTCTAATTAGAGCATCTATCCCTACATCTCGAAAGAATTCATCTTTATGTTTGATAGATTGATAACCAATTAATGGACCTTCTAAGTTATTAAGAGTAAAATGTGTCCCTGTAATTAACATTCTATAGTCACTTAGTATCGTACTTACAACAGCAACCGCAAGCATATTACTTGTAATTCTTGCTTGCCCATGCACCATACCCCAATAAGCAATTTTCATGAAACATATCCCCTTTCCGCTTTCTTATAAGCTGCATTAATTTCTTTTTCTTTCCTACTTGGTTCAATTTTTATAACCATTTCTTTAAGAAATTGCTTTAATGAAGGAGATATCTTTTGAAATGTTATCTCTAAATTATATTGATTGACTAAGGAGGTCTTCATATCTTCAAAATCTGCATAAATACAAGCTACCTTCTCTTTATCAAGGGAGTGATGGATTTTCTCTATAATATATTCTACTTTTATCTTAATATCGAATACATTTCTAATTAAAAAGGATATTAAAGTACTAGACTCTTTAGCGAGTTCTTTATAGAAATTAGAAGTTAAAGCGATATGTCTTGGGTTCATATCTGTTGTAAAAACAATCCTATTACATAAATTGACGCTATCATCATAGCGAAAGCCATAATAAATGAACACATGGTCATAATTTTTAAAGTTTGATATATGCTCCATCTTACAAGTTATATCCACCCCGTTATAATGATATAAATCAAGACCTGTTTTATTTGCTAGGCTGTTAATGATTTCCTTATTATCAGATAAATCCACAAGTATAATCCGTTTCTCTAAGTGATATAAAATTCTAGACAAATAGAACAATATATCTGACATGTCTACACCGATAAAACCTATAACATTATTGTCCATATTCAATGAGATCCTCCACTAAATATTCCTCCTCTTTTGTAAGGAAATAATCTTCTTCTATGGTACTCCCTTCATTATAGCTCGTTTCAATATTATTACCTTGTGAACTATTTTGCTGACTATTTGTTGTGTTTGGAATACCATCTTCTTTCGCTAATCGATTTTCTAGTTTGCTTCGTAGTTGTAATGTTAAGTAGTTAGATGCCAACTTTTCGATATTTGGATCCTTTTTTAATAAGGTGAGAATTGCACTAGATGGGGTGTAGAATACGATACTAGATTCTTGAAGATTAGGCTCAATGTACTTGGTCATATATAATTTTGTCCCTTCATATAAAAACGCATCTACAATCCCACTAGACATTTGCAGAATCTCTTCCTCTGTTAACCAAAAATAACATTCCACTTTTGATTCTGAAATACTTTTTATATGTTTTTTAGATAAGATGATATAATCCTCTCCATTTGGAAATTGAATTCTTACATCAACCACATCATTATCATTAATATTATTACTAATCTCAATAACATCAAAAAAAACTTCTCTAATATTTTTGTCTATCTCTATGTCTGTAACCATAGATTTTAATAAATGTGTTCCCTCTCCAACTTTCAATAATAAGGTCTTCCCTAAATCTCCTTTTTGAACGAATAAATCCTCGGATAGACTTGAGCTTACTTCAATATATTCTGTATTATTCCTTGTAATAATTTCACCTACAGATAATTCTTCTTTAACAACATAAGCCATTTTTTTATTACTATTAATCTCCTTATAAGCTAGGTTTAGTTCTCCTATATAGGTGGACTTTACTTGTTCTTTTATCGTATTCAAAGCAATGATAGAAGTAGTTCCAATCACAACAAAACATATGGTTGAAACAATGATATATTGCTTAGTAGAGCGTTTTAACTTTTTTCTCATACATTCCTCCTAACTTCTTGCAGCAATTCTTCTCTTAGGTTCAGACTCTATACTACTAATAATCATATTTACTGCTTTCTTTACCTCATAAACAAATCTATAATTGGGATTTTTCTTCTTACATTTATAATTACGTGTAATAAATTCAACTACGGTTCCTTGTAATACTGCTTCTTGATATTCGATATTGTATGGAATTGCTACGATATGAGTGGGATCGATTAAGTGTTCTTTGGATATGGTATTTAGATTGAGTTTAGACCCTGTGTGATAATTACTAATTAAGAACACACATTTATGTAAGATAGAAGAATAGTTCTCGAAAAAGCTTCCGATTAAAAACTTGTTCTGTATAAAATTCACCACAATTAAATCCGCTTCTTCAAGAATAATTTTAGAACTAAGATGGTTGCTGTTTGAGGTATCAATATAGGTGATATCTGCAAAATAATCTAATTGATTCAGTATATCTTTGATACTTCCATAAAGGTTATAATCAAAAGCAATACTATTTTGAATATAGTCGAGAGGTAGATAATATAGACTATCACTTAATATCTCAAGTGATGCCCCTTTTATTGCATCATTCGAATATTTATAATTATGATCTTCATACAAGTTATTCATATAGTTAATCATAAACCCAAGTCCTAGATGCTTTGACTGATATTGAATTTCCCTTTTTCTGCTAGCTAAATTATACATAAGTAAATTCTCCAGCTTATTCTTTTGAACATGATTCTCCATTAACACAGCTTTGTAGGAATAGGCAAAAGCTGATGCAACACTAATACATGCTAAATTGCTAGTAACTCCAATACTATCTTGTGCATTGCTCCAAAACGCAATTTTCAAATAATACTCCCCCTTTATTTGCTCATACTTTAATTGGATATAGTTCGATTAACAGAATTTCAAGAAATTTAGATTTAAGATAAAGTTATAATAGAACAACTACCTAAAATTGTAAAGTATATTTTTAGAAAATTCTACATTTTTCTATATAAAGCTACAATTTGTAGCATTTATAAACAATTACAAAAAGGTTTTAATTGAGAGACCGGATCATAAAAGGATTGCTATAATCTGCTTTTAATCAAACTATAGCAACCCAGTATGTTAAAATAATATTTCTGATTTTTTCTTTAATAATTTTGCTCCACTAATTATCATCAATACTCCAGTTGCAATACCTGCAAGAATAATTAAAATACCAATAACAAGATTTCCAACACCTACTGATTTCATAGTATTATAAATTTTTTCACTCATATTAGTCTCCTATCTACAATGTTACTTGCCTTCTAGTTATTTGGCACCATATAGCTCATAGTAAGCATCAATGGAAGCTTTTAGTGTATCATCAATTAATACAGTACCATTATAAGGCTTTTGATGTAAATATTCAACTATTTCTTCCATGGTTACAATGGATGCAGTTTTAAGACCATAATTTTCTTCAATTTCTTTTAGCGCACTAATACTTCCTTGTCCTCTCTCCATACGATCAACGGATACGATTAAGCCGAATGGAGAAACATTACCACAGGCTTTTAGGATAGGCATAGTTTCAGCTATGGATGTACCAGCAGTTGTTACATCTTCAATAATTAAGATTTTATCTTGATCATAAATTGGTCCACCAAGTAAAATTCCTGTATCCCCATGATCCTTAATCTCTTTTCGATTGGAACAATAGCGTATTTCTTTACCATACATTTCACTGATGGCCATTGTTGTGGCTACACTAAGAGGAATTCCTTTGTATGCTGGTCCAAACAATACTTCAAAATCAAAATTAAAATTAGCATGAATCGCCTTAGCATAAAATTCACCCAGTCTCTTTAATTGTGAACCAGTTCGGTAAAATCCTGCATTAATAAAGAACGGTGTTTTTCTTCCACTTTTCGTTGTAAAGTCACCAAACTTTAGTACTCCACATTCAACCATAAATTCTATAAATTCTATTTTGTACTGTTCCATATCCATACCTCCTATA
>JAFAEB010000179.1 GCA_023424235.1 Bacillota bacterium | reverse complement strand
GTATTGGAGTAGCTGTAGCTGATAGTCCTACAGGACCATTTATAGCACAAGAGGAAGCGCTTATAACGAAAAAACTTTGTACTGCTAATGGTATCGTAATGGGGCAGGCAATTGATCCTTCTATCTTTACCGATGAAGACGGAAGCTCTTATATGCTTTTTGGAAATGGAAATGCTGCAATTGTAAAGTTAAATGAGGATATGGTAAGTGTTGATTTTGATAGTATAAAAAATTATACAGGAGTTAAAGGGTTTCGTGAAGCGATTACTGTTACCAAGCGAGACGACATCTATCATTTTACATGGTCATGCGATGATACAGGAAGTGCTAACTATCATGTAAACTATGGGGTATCAGATAATATTTATGGTCCTATTAATTTTAAGTATACAATTCTAGAAAAAGATGTTTCAAAGGATATATTGGGAACAGGACATCATAGTATTTTAAACATACCAAATACAGATGATTACTATATCGCATATCACCGTTTTTATACTCCACTAGGTAGTTTTACAGATGGGTATGGCCATCACAGAGAATTATGTATCGATAAACTATTCTTTGATGATACTGACGGCTTAATGAAACCGATTTCACCAACTCACATAGGGGTTGAGGATAGATTACTTAATACAGATCAAATAAATAATGAGCTTTCAGAAAATAACAATAAGAAGATGGATAGTAATAGGGATGATGATAACAAGGATATAAGAAGTAGTGAAAAAGAAAATGAAAGAAATCAAACTTCAAATACCAATAAAAAAGTTACAGAGTATATAGTTACTGGTATTCTTATTTTTATCCTTCTTATAACCCTCTCTATTATACTTGTTCAATCTAGTAAAAATAAGAAAAGGTAGGTGTGGGAATGTTGAATAGCTATAATTTTATTCCTTTAATACATAAACTGCTTCATTTTAAGAAACTTAAAAGAGTTTTTATACTAGCTATTATGGTTATTATTTTAGTTGGGTGTAAAAAAAATAATGAAATCGATTCAAGTAAGGTGATAGAGATTGAAGAAATTGATTTTAGTAAGATTAGTAAGGAATTAAAAGAAGATTATGATAACTTAGAAATTCTTAATATAGATGAGATTCGTGGGAATATCCATTTACCTCAGAAAGGAATTAATGATTCACAAATTACTTGGCAGTCTCTAGACCCAGAAATCATATCTGATAAAGAAGTAAGTAATCTTAATTATGATCCTACTCCAGCTGGAGTTGTAACTAGACAAGAGGAAGACAATGTTGTAACCTTAGTTGCAACATTGTCACGTAATGAAGAAAAAGTTCAAAAAGAATTTAAGGTTACCGTTAAGAAAAAGATTGAACCGCTTATTTTAACCAACTATATGTTTGCATATTTTACAGGAGATCGAATTGGTCAAGAAGCAATCTTTTTTGGAGCAAGTAAGGATGGATTTTCTTGGAAGGAGCTTAATTTTGGTAGAGCAGCAATAAAATCAGAGCTTGGAACGAAAGGACTTAGAGATCCCTTTATCATTCGTTCACCTGAGGGTGATAAATTCTATATGATAGCAACTGATTTACAAATAGCGGCGGATGGGGACTGGTGGAAAGCACAAACCAATGGAAGTAAGTCAATCATGGTCTGGGAATCAAATGACTTAATCAATTGGTCTGAGCAAAGAATGATTGAAATAAACAGTAAGACTGCAGGATGTACTTGGGCTCCAGAAGCATTTTATGATGAAATAACGGGTGAATATATTGTTTTTTGGGCTTCAAGAGTTCTCTCAGATAACTATGGAAAACAAAGAATGTATTATTCAAAGACAAGGGATTTTTATAATTTTACAAAACCTAAGGTATGGGTGGATTACGAATTTTCTACCATTGATAGTACGGTTATTAAAGACGGTGATACTTATTTTAGATTTACAAAATACGAAGATAAAAGTACAATTCTTTTAGAGCACTCTAAAAGTCTGTTAGGTGAATGGACTAAAATTGAGTCCCCTTCATTAGATGCTCAAAAAGGAGTAGAGGGACCAACTAGCTTTTTACTTAATAAGGATGACCAGTATGAGGGAAATCGTTTTGGACTTCTACTTGATAACTTTGGTGGTGTAGGATATTATTTAATGGTTTCAAAGGATTTAAGTAGTGGAGAGTTCGAAAAAAGAAGAGGCTATAACTTACCTAAGGGTAAACCAAGGCATGGTACAGTAATAGCGATAAGCGATGATGAATATAATAATCTTATGGAGAAATACGAGCAATAAGACTATATAATATTGCTATTAGTTGTATGGTGGTATTTTAGAATTATTATTTAAATGAGATACGTAGCAATACAGATGTGATTCCCTTTGTAAAGAATCACATCTGTATTATTTTTTTGCTAATAATATCATTTTTTACAACGATTTCTCAAAATTTACTGATTCAAAATGACTTAGTACGATAGCGGCCATTCCATATTGACCTGCTTGATTTTTAAGTTTTGCAGGAATAAGAGCTAGATCACCAAAACCATCCATTGTAAAAGAAGGAAGTAGTTGCTTCATTTTATTGATAATATATTCTTGTTGCATAATTCCGCCACCTAGAATAATATGGGAAGGATTAAAAACATGTATTAAGTTGATAAGTCCATATATAATTTCATGAATCCATTGATCTACCAGTTGGGTAATCTCCTGGTTATTATTATTGACTTCTTCAAATATTAGGTGGCCATTAGTAAGGGATCCATTATGCTGTTTACATAGATCAACGAGTGCTGTTGTTGATGCATAGGTTTCATAACATCCTCTACTACCACAATTGCATCGCTCCCCATTGGCATGTGTAATCATATGACCAACTTCACCAGCAAACCCTTTACTACCTCTTAATAAACGATTGTTAATCATGATAGCACCACCGATACCAGTCCCATAGGTAAGACATAAAAAGTCTTTTATACTTTTACCTGCTCCAAAATTAGCTTCTCCAAGAGCAGCAGCATTGACATCATTTTCAACAAATACAGGCTTTTGATATTTATCAGATACAATCTTACCTAGTTCTAAACCACCGTATCCTGGAATATTTTCATTTTCACAGACAATAGCACCAGTAGCTGGATCTACTTGACCAGTAGTGCAGATTCCAATCGCATTGAAATCCTTATAAGAATCAATTAAATGAAATAAATTATCTAGCACATGCATAGCACCTAATAAACCATTTGATGTAACTTCCTTTTCTTCCGTAAGTATCTCATTATAAAATATTGCTGACTTTATTGCACTTCCCCCAATATCAATCGTTAGAATTCTCATACAATCTCCTTATGTAAGTGTTATTTATTGCATTTATTATAGTATAAAAAACTAAAAATTCAATTCGTTATCTGACATATAACAAAAAGTGCAATAATAATTTCAAATAAAAGCAAATTATGCATTGTGATTTTAGGAATTGATTAATATAATTAGATTATAGACAAAGTGTACAAAGGCAAAAATAAGGAGAAGGTATTTTTATGCAAGATTACAGATATCAAATTACATACAATGATTCAATAAATAGATGGTGGATTAGTGAGATGGGAAGAGAAGCATTTGCTTCACCCTATGAAACCTTTGAAGCAGAAGTTAATTTAGGGGAAGCATATGTTCAAATTGTATACCCAGTCCGTAGAGAGTTTCTAAAAGAAAAACGTATTCACAAGGTAAAAAAGTATGAAGGAGAATATTCAAGAGTTTTCTTTCCTTTTGAGAATAATAGGGTGGATTTTACAACCTTTATTCATACACCACATTATATTTACGTGAATGCAAAGACTCATCTTCATGTAGAAGAGGATGGAAGGTATCCTTTCGAATTATATACTTGTGGTGGTATGAAGATTTGGGTGAATGGTGAGGAAGTATGCTTATTTGACCCATATACGAGAAATATTCCTGATAAATTATTAATCCAATTAGAGCTTAAAAAAGGACTTAATGAGATATTAGTATACGCAGACGAATTAGCAGAAAGAGATGTATTTTTCTACTATGAAATGAGATATAAAGGGGAAAGACCTATTACAGGAGTAATACAGCTTAATACAGATGTAGAAGAAGTAAAACGAATCGAAGATTTCCTTCGTAGTGTCTATGTTCCAAAGGATTGCTTTGATAATGGAGCGTTACTTCTTAATATGGATAATTCCCTTATTGAAAAGGAAATGAAGATTACGATTGAGGGAAATGAGGATTTTACAAAATTAAACAATGTGCATCTTGGCAAAGGAAATGAAGTAACAATAAATCCAAATACTACTCAAATCGAATTAGGTCAAATTACTGATTACAATATTGGAGTTTTTAGAATTTTCGTTAGTTGTACCGTAGACTCCTTTAAAATTAAACGTGATTTAATCGTTGGAGTAATTCATAAAGATGTAGTATATAAAGAGCCAAAGGAAAGCATTGAAGAACGTAAAATAGATGCACTTGATTTCATATGTGAATATGGTGAGAATGTTGTAAATCGAACGTTAGCCATTCTAGAACGTGAGAGTAAAATGACTGATATTGCATATGAATGTATGATCAATTCTCTACTTAAAATTGAGAAAAAAGAAGATTGTGCAGATTTTTATTTACCACCTATGTTGTATTTAATAACAAAATATAGAGGATTTGTTACGGATAGAGATTATAATCGCATGAAGGAAAGTGTTCTTAACTTCCGTTATTGGATTGATGAACCAGGCAATGACGTTATGTGGTATTTTAGTGAGAATCATGCTCTATTATTCCATATCAGTCAGTATTTAGGCGGGTATATATTCCAAGATGACATTTTCACAGTAAGTAATCGTACAGGATTAGAACAGTATGCAATTGGTAAAGAAAGATTAATTCATTGGTTTGATACATTTTTTAAATATGGTTATGCAGAATGGAATTCAGCTACCTATATACCAGTTGATTTAATTGGTTTCTTTGTACTATATTTAATGGCACCGGATAAGGAGATAAGAGATTTAGTAACAAAAGCTCTTGACTTTACTTTTAAAATTGTAGCCTATAATTCCTATGCAGGAATCATGTGCTCTAGTTATGGTAGAGCTTATGAAGAAACCTTAAAGGTAAGAAATCTTGTAGAACCTAATTTCTTATCATGGATTACTTATAAAGAAGGATATTTAACATCTGGTTCAAGAGCAGTTTCACTATTTTGCTTAACCGATTATGTTCCACCAGCATACCATGATGAGGTTAAGTTAAGTGATAGGGAATGGTTATCTTGTGAACTTGATCAAGGAATTAATAAAGTTAAGACCTATTTTTATAAAACAAAAGATTATTTTATGGCAAGTGTAAGACGCTTTAAACCATTCGTTCACGGTCATCAACAACATCTCATGAATATAGCATTAAGTCCACGAGGTGTACAATATTACGTGAATCACCCAGGTGAAAGACCGTATAGTGGTGGGAATAGACCAGCTTATTGGGCGGGTAACGGAACCATTCCTTATATTGAGCAATATAAGAATATGATGATAATGTTGTATAAAATTGACCCTGAGGAATTAGTTCATTACATTCATGGATATACTCCATTTTACGAGTATGATGAATATGAAATAACCGATAAGTGGTTGTTCATACGTGTTGAAAATTCCTATGTGGGTACTTATTTTAGTAATGGTGTAATAAAAGTTGTAGAAGGTGCGAATACCAATAAAGAAGTTATTTCTCATGGTTTAAATCATGGTATTGTTGTAAAATGTGGTTCAAGCGCTGAATATAATGATTTTGCTCATTTTAAATCAACCTTAAAGGATATGCAAATTGATTATGATGGAAATGAATCCATACGTTTTGTAGATCCACAATTAGGTATGGTAGAAGTGAATCATATCAATGATGTTTGTATTAATAATACTCCTCTTTTCTTACAAGATGCTAAAGATATGATAATAGAAAGAGGAATACTATAAATCCCTAAAATCCCAAAGTCCTTAAAATGTAGATTAAGTCACCAAAAAAAGGGCTGTTGCTGTAAGTTTCTTGTAAAAAAACAGAGCAGTCCTTAGAAATCATAAACTTTAATGTTTATCACATAGATTTATAAAAGAATAGCGTGTGGTTATGTATCCATAAAGAGACTCTTTGCTGCCATCGGTACTTAAGCTTTAGCAGAAGCAATATCTGTCACGGCTTTCGTACCGTTATGTGTGGCAAGGAGTGAGAAGGTGTTTCTATTGGATCGTAATCACACGCTATTTATATAACATTAAATGTGATAAACATCATGATGTAAAAAAGGAGCATATCATTCGTGTGGTAGCCCCATTTTATAAATATTTTAATCTCTTGTGTATAGAGCTGGAATGGAAGTGAAGTTACTGTGTAGATTACCTTGTAATCTGTAGTTTCTTGGAGATGTATTACAAAACTTATTAAATACACGATTAAATTGTGAGAAACTAGTAAATCCACATTGCTCAGCAATATCAGTTATCTTATTATCCGTAAATAGTAATAATTGTTGGGCGTTTCTTATCCTTGTCATCTGTATGTAATTAATTAAGGTAAATCCTGTTACTTCTTTGAATAAATGAGAAAGATAATAGGTACTAACATAAAATTTCTTCGCAATAATCTCTAAGGATAACTCCTCTTTGTAGTGATTATGAATATAGGAGGTTATGGAATATATTTTTGAAGAGGTTGTATTAATACTTTCAGGTTCGTAAATGTTTTTTGAGCTATTCTTATAAATAGCACAAATAAATTCAATAAATTTAGTATGTATATACAAAAGGTTTAATGAATTTTTCGTTTTAGATATGGAATAAATTTCATTTAATAAGCTAAGGATCTGCTCTTGTTCTTTTTGTTCAAATCGGTAAATAGGTAGTGGAGCTTCAAAAATACTCATTACCTTATCAAACTGATTTTGTAGAATGTCTATCTGAGAAGGCATATTAAACTGAATAATTAATCTTTTTTTAGGTGCACCTTCTGGATATTCTGATTTATGTAGAATATAAGGTTTTAAACAAACGATATCAAATAATTTAATTCCATATAAATTACCTTCGATAATATGATTCGCAAAGGAATCAAGTAATATATGAATTTCATAAAAATGATGAAAATGTTGAAATTCCATGTTAATTTGAAAGGAACGTTCATCATAGTCAAAAAAGTAGTATAAATCTTCATTTGGTGTGCCCATTTCTACAAGGTATTCTTTTTCGTATAATAATTTATTATTTATTAACATAGAACCTCCTAACGTTTTATTTTAACTATATCATTGAAACGCAAAAAATGCAATATTATAAGAAGTTTTCCGCAATTAATGAATAGAATAAGTAGAACTATGTTGTTATGATATATATATAAAATTTACTATTTAAACAATTAATAAAGTTATATTTGTTTTTTAATGTATAATATATACATTGTTTCGTGTGTAACTAAAGTATTTTGTTTATATTCACTTATTGAACAATGAACTGAAGAAAAGATTAAAAATTGTTGTAATTTAGGAAGGATATGGAAAAATGCAAAGTTTAGTGAGTCCCTTAATCAATGAATTATCAAGTATGGAGTTTGATATTAAAGAAGTTAAGGAGAAATTAGCTTTAGTAATTGATAGCTTTAAAGAAACTCTATATGAAGATGATGATACATTCATTGAGATAATGAAAAAAAATAGTCTTGCAGGTGATGACTTAAATCGCTATAAGCATTGGGAATGGCCACAAGGAGTTGGTCTGTTCGGCTTATGGAGAATGTTTGATGTAACCAAGGATTCAAAGTATTTAGATATTTTAACCCGTTATTATGAAGAGCAGCTAATCATCGGACTACCAACTAAAAATGTTAATACAGCAGCTCCATTGCTTACATTAGCATATTTATATGAGTATACCTTAGATGAAAAATATAAGGACATATGTATTGAATGGGCGAATTGGTTAGTTAACGATCTTCCTAAAACGAAAGAAGGTGGATTCCAGCATTTAACCAGTGATACTTTAAATGAAGGTGAACTATGGGCTGATACTTTATTTATGACGGTATTGTTTTTAGGAAAGATCGGAAAGTTACTTGGTAGAAATGATTGGATCGAAGTAGCAAAGTATCAATTTTTATTACATATTAAATATTTAGCAGATAAAGAAACAGGCCTTTGGTATCATGGATGGACCTTTAAAGGAAGTCATAATTTTGCAGAAGCTTTATGGGGAAGAGGTAATTGTTGGATAACGATTGCTATTCCAGAATTCCTTGACATGATTGAGTGTGAACCTAGTATTAAGAGATTTTTAATTAGCGCATTAGACAGACAAGTGGAATCCATGAAGAAATATCAAGATCCATCTGGTATGTGGCATACATTAATCGATGACCCTACTTCCTATGTTGAGGCGAGCGCAACCTGTGGTATCGCTTATGGGATATTAAAAGCAGCACATATGGGTATCATTGACCAAGAATATGTAGAATGTGCTTACAAAGCAGTTGCACCAATAGTAAAGCTCATTAATGAAGATGGTCACCTCAGTCAAGTATCCTATGGAACTTATATGGGAAGAGATACAAAGCAGTATTATAAGGAAGTAGAACTTAGAACCATGCCTTATGGTCAAGCCTTGGCTATCTTGTTTTTATTAGAATTGCTTAACTAAATATCTTTGTTAGTTAAATCATTAACAGAATATAAGTGATTTTTTAACTAATAGTTTCGTTTAAGGAGGTTTCAATGAATAAAAAGTTAATTATATTTATTGATAGTGGAGATACCATTATTGATGAATCTAGTGAAATAAGAGATGAACATGGTATTGTAGTTCATGCGAATACCATTGAAGGAGCAGAAAATATGCTTGTAACCTTATACAAGGAAGGTTATTTAATTGCAATGGTTGCTGATGGTGAAGAACAATCCTTTACAAATGTTTATAATGAGAATGGATTAGGATATTGCTTTAAAACGAGAACGATTTCAGAAATTGTTGGTGAGCAAAAACCATCAAGGAAAATGTTCATTGATGCAATGGAAAAAAATAATTTAAGCGAAGCGGATAAAAAACGTATCGTAATGGTTGGAAACAACGTTAAAAAAGACATTTTAGGTGCGAATCAATTTGGTATTACATCAATTTTACTTGATTGGTCTCCTAGATATAATATGAATCCAGAATCAAGTGAACAAGTACCAGATTATATTATTCACAAACCAGAGGAACTACTTCCGCTTATTGAAAAGTTAAATGCTAGTTTAGAATAAAAGTAAAAAAGTAGATATTACGCTTATTGATAAGAAAGATATCTACGCTTAGAAAGAAGGCGATATCGCATGAAATATATTACATTTGATGACCAAAGAGAATTAGATGTGATTTTAATTGGTAGAGTTGCAATTGATTTTAATCCGACGGATTATTATAAACCATTAAAGAAGAGCTCTAATTTTGAAAAATATCTTGGTGGTTCACCTGCTAATATTGCAGTAGGACTTTCACGATTAGGAAAAAAAATAGGGTTTATAGCAAAGGTTTCAGACGATCAATTTGGAGACTTTGTAATTGATTATTTTAGAGAAGAAGGTATTGATACAAGTCATATTTCTAAATGCTTGCATGGTGAGAAGCTAGGACTGACCTTTACTGAAATTTTAAGTGAAACAGAAAGTAGTATTTTAATGTATCGTAATGATGCTGCTGATTTACAATTATCCTGTGATGACATTAGCGAAGATTACATAAAGAGAGCAAAAGCTATTTTAATATCTGGGACTGCACTTGCTAAAAGTCCTTCAAGAGAAGCTTGTCTAAAAGCCTTGTCCATTGCAAAAAAACATAATGTTAAAGTTATTTTTGATATAGATTACAGAGCTTATACATGGAAGAGCTTGGATGAGATCACAGTTTATTATTCCATTGTAGCAAGGGAAAGTGATATTATACTAGGCTCTAGAGAAGAGTTTGATTTAACGGAACGATTTACATTTCATGAACATGAGGATAAGCAAACGGCTTCGTATTATCATTCATTAGGATGTCAAATTGTAGTTATTAAACATGGTAAAGAAGGCTCCACAGCTCACACAAGTGATGGTAAAGAATATAGCGTTAAACCATTTCCAGTTAAGTTACTTAAATCCTTTGGTGGCGGAGATGGTTATGCATCTGCTTTCTTATTTGGATTATTAGAAGGGGAGGATATCACAAATTGCCTCTTAATGGGTAGTGCTAGTGCAGCCATGCTAGTAGCTAGTCACGCTTGTTCAAAAGATATGCCTTCTTATGAGTCATTACGTGAGTTTATGAAAAACTCAACAACTGACCTAACAAGTTTAATAAAGGTGAAAGAGTAACTTATAATTGCATGTTAACAGATATAGAAAGGAAATAAAATGGAAACTTTAAAATATTTTGCAGGAGGTACTTATAGAACCTCTAAAACAACCAAATTTCATGAATTATATAACCCAAGTACTGGAGAAGTGGTAGCACAGGTTCCTTGTGCAACCAAAGAAGAAGTAGAAGAAGTAATTCAAATAGCGAAAGATGCTTACACTACATGGTCAAAAGTACCGATTATGAAACGTGTTAAAGTTATGTATAGAGTTAGAGAGTTAATACAACAAAACTTAAAAGAACTAACTTTATTAGTAGCTACAGAACATGGAAAAGTACTTAGTGAAGCAGAAGGAGATGTTCTTAAAGCAATTGAAGGAACAGAGCTTGCATGCTCCCTTCCATCCCTTATGATGGGTGAATCCATTATGAATACATCTACTGGTTATGATACGACTCTTTACAGGGAATCCTTAGGTGTTTTTGCTGGTATTACTCCATTCAATTTCCCAGCTATGATTCCATTTGGTTGGATGGCACCAGTGTGTATAGCAGCAGGTAATACGATTGTACTTAAAGTGTCCATACAAACTCCAAGAACTGCCCTTAGAATGGCTGAGATTTACAAGGAAGCTGGAGTACCGGATGGGGTTGTAAATATAATAACTTGCAGTAGAGATGAAGCTGAATTATTCTTAACTCACAAAGATATTAAAGGTATCTCATTTGTCGGATCTACTAGTGTTGGTAAACATATATATGGTATTGCTGCCTCTCATGGTAAACGTGTGCAAGCTTTATGTGAAGCAAAAAACCATGCATTAGTATTAAAAGATGCTCCAATTAAGCGTGTTGCTGCAAGTATACTTAATTCTGCTTTTGGATGCGCAGGTGAGAGATGTATGGCATTGCCAGTTGCAGTTGTAGAAGAAGAAATTGCAGATGAATTTGTAAAGACAATCGTTGAACTTACAAAACTTAGAAAAATTGGACCTGCATATCATGAGGACTCAGAAATAGGTCCTGTTGTTACACCAGCTCATAAAAGTAGAGTACTAGGCTGGATTGAAAAGGGTATTGAAGAAGGTGCTACTTTAGTTCTTGATGGTAGAGATGTAAGTGTAG
Source organism: Bacillota bacterium (assembly GCA_023424235.1). Lineage (GTDB taxonomy): Bacteria > Bacillota > Clostridia > Lachnospirales > Lachnospiraceae > Anaerocolumna. The sequence goes on along the minus strand of JAFAEB010000179.1, from coordinate 9,307 downwards.
AAGGCTTCGAAAATGGTTTTTATATTGGACCTACAATTTTTGATCATGTAACAGAGGATATGACGATTGGAACAAAAGAAATCTTTGGACCAGTACTTTGTGTTAAAAGAGTAAAGAACTTTGAAGAGGGACTTAAGATAATGAATGCAAATCCATTTGCAAATGGCTCTGTTATCTATACACAAAATGGATATTATGCAAGAGAATTTGTGTCACGTACGGATGGTGGTATGGTTGGAGTAAATGTGGGTATACCAGTACCTGTTGGCGTATTCCCATTTAGTGGTCACAAGGATTCTTTCTTTGGTGATTTACATTGTCTTGGTAAAGATGGTGTTAAATTCTTTACAGAAAGTAAAACAGTAACTACTTTATGGTTTGACGAGGAAGAAATGCAAAAGACGAAAGTTAGTACATGGGATGGAACAATATAGGAGGTCCAGTATGAAAACAGTTAGAATGACTGTAGCACAAGCATTAGTTCGTTTTTTAGATAACCAGTATGTAGAATTTGATGGTGTCACAACAAAATTTGTAGAAGGAATTTTCACTATTTTTGGTCATGGTATTGTATGTGGATTAGGTCAAGCAATGGATGAAAATCCTTATGGATTAAAATTATATCAAGGTAAAAATGAACAAGGAATGGCCCATGCAGCGATTGCCTATGCAAAACAAAATAATCGTAGAAAAATAATTGCTTGTTCCTCCTCCATTGGACCTGGAGCAGCTAATATGGTAACGGCTGCTGCAACAGCTACTGTTAATAATATTCCATTATTATTATTACCAGGTGATGTATTTGCAACAAGACAGCCAGATCCAGTTTTACAGCAAATTGAACAGCCAAGTAATTTATCCATTACGACTAATGATGCCTTCAAACCAGTATGTAAATACTGGGATCGAATTGTTAGACCAGAAACCTTAATGTCAGCCATGATAAATGCTATGCGAGTGTTAACGGATCCAGTAGAGACTGGTGCAGTATGTGTTAGTTTATGCCAGGATGTTGAAGGGGAGAGCTTTGATTATCCAGAAAGCTTCTTTGAAAAGAGAGTACATCGTATTCGAAGAATTACTCCAACGAGTGATGATATAGAGGATGGTCTAAGACTTATACAAAAGAGTAAAAAACCACTTGTTATTTGTGGTGGTGGTGTAAGATATAGTGAAGCTGGTGAAGTATTGGAACGTTTTTCTAGAAAATTTAATATTCCATTTGCAGAAACCCAAGCAGGTAAAAGTGCTTGCAAATCCAGTCATGAGCTAAATCTAGGTGGAATAGGTGTAACAGGAAATTTAGCGGCTAATACCATAGCAAAAGAAGCGGATTTAATATTAGCCATTGGTACTAGAATGTCAGACTTTACAACTGCTTCCAAATGGTTATTCCAGAATGATGATGTAAACATTGTATCCATCAATGTATCAAGTTATCATGGTAATAAACTAGATGCCACTCCTATTATTGGAGATGCAAAAACTTCCCTTTTGGAATTAGAGTATCGTTTAGATGAAATATCCTATACCTCCTCATATCATAATGAGATTAATGAAGTAAAAGATGCATGGAATGTGGAAATGAAGCGCTTAGGCAATTACGATTATGATGATAACTTTAAGCCTCTTATTGAAGCGAGAAATGCTAAGACCATAGAAGAGTTTGTTGAACTTACAAAAGGTGTGCTTACTCAGACAAAAGCAATTCGTATCATAAGAGAGAACATTCCTAGTGATGCAATTGTTGTTGGAGCTTCTGGAAGTCTTCCAGGTTGTCTTGAACGTATGTGGACTACTGATGTACGAGACTCCTATCATATGGAATATGGTTATTCTTGTATGGGATATGAGATATCGGGTGCCTTTGGAATAAAACTTGCAAAACCAGAACAAGAGGTTTATTCCATGGTAGGTGATGGTAGCTTTCTTATGTTACATAGTGAGATGATTACCGCCTTACAAGAAAATAAAAAGCTAAACATTTTGTTATTTGATAATTGCGGATTTGGTTGTATTAATAATCTTGAGATGTCAAATGGAATTGGTAACCTAGGAACAGAATTTAGATATCGAGATGAGTCTGGAACATTAAATGGTGACTTAATGCACATTGATTATGCAATGGTTGCTAAAGGCTATGGATATGAGTCTTATACCGCTACTAATGAAGAAGAATTACTGTATTCCTTAGAAGCATCTAAAAAATCAAGCAAAGGTGTTTTAATCGATATTAAAGTTTTACCAAAGACAATGACCAATGGGTATGACGCATGGTGGCATGTTGGATTAGCTAGTACAACTAGTAAAAAAGAAGTTCTTGATGCAAGAGAAAAAAGTTTAATTGAGAGAAAAAAAGCTAGATTATATTAATTAGGTAATTGCGAAACTCTAAAATAATATAACTTGTAGCTCAAATTTAAATACTTAATGTTTTAGAATTATATATTAAAATGTAAGGAGATTAAATATGCTTAATAAAGAAAAAGTTAAATTAGGTATTGCTCCAATTGGTTGGACGAACGACGATATGCCAGACCTCGGAAAAGAGAATACCTTTGAACAATGTATAAGTGAAATGGCTCTTGCTGGATATGTTGGCTCAGAAATTGGTAATAAATATCCAAGAGATATTAATGTTTTATATAAAGCTCTTAAGCTTAGAAATCTTGAGATATGTAATGCATGGTTCTCTACATTTATATTGACTAAGCCATATGAAGAAATTGAAAAGGAAATTGTTGAATTTGCAGACTTTCTTAAAGCAGCAGGTGCTAAGGTAATTGGTGTTTCAGAGCAAAGTTATTCAATTCAAGGACAGCTTCAAACACCTGTATTTACAAGTAGATACATTATGAATGATAAGGAATGGGAACAACTTTGCGATGGCCTAAATAAATTAGGTAAGGCAGTACATGAAAGAGGAATCTCCTTAACCTTCCATCATCATATGGGTACTGTTGTACAGTCAAAAGAAGATATAGACAAATTAATGAAGGGTACAGATAGTAAATACGTTAGTTTATTATTTGATACCGGGCATCTAGCATACTGTGATGAGAATCCTTTAGAAGTGTTAAAAGAGTATGGACATCGTATTAAACACATTCACTTAAAGGATACAAGACCGGCTGTTGTTAAGGAAGTTAAAGAGAATAATTTAAGTTTTCTTGAAGGTGTACGTAAAGGTGCCTTTACAGTCCCAGGTGATGGCGGTGGTGTAGATTTTATTGCTATCTTTAAGGAAGTTGAAGGTCTTGATTATAAAGGCTATATGTTAGTGGAAGCGGAGCAAGATCCAAAGATAGCAAATCCTTTTGAATATGCAAAGAAAGCAAGAGATTATATAAAAGAACATACAGGATTGTAATAGTATCTTAAGGATGTAAGTATTTAATGAATAGCTATTTAAAAGATAAGTAAATAAAATAAAACTATAAATGTTAGCGGTAAACGCAAAAGGAGCTTATATGATAAAAATAGGTATTATCGGTGCTGGTAGAATTGGTAGAGTACATACGCAAAGTATAAGTAATTTAGTAAAACATGCAGTGGTTAAAACAATAGCAGATCCATTCGTAAATGATGATTTAATTGCATTTGCTAAAAGCTTTGGTATTGAAAATGTAATTACAGATTATAAAGAGATATTAGCAGACGAAGAAATCGATGCAGTACTTATTTGTTCACCAACAAATACCCATTCCAATATTTCAGTGGAAGCTATTAAAGCAGGTAAACATGTATTTTGTGAAAAACCAATTGATCATGACATTGCCAAAATTAAGGAAGTTATTGAAGCACTTAAAGGAACTAATCTAAAGTATCAAGTTGGATTTAATCGAAGATTTGATCATAACTTTATGGCAGTTAAAAAAGCAATCTTAGATGGTAAGATAGGTGATCCACATATTCTTAAGATAACTTCAAGAGACCCAAATCCACCAACAGCAGAATATGCGGCTGTATCCGGTGGTATGTTCTTAGATATGACAATTCATGACTTTGATATGGTTCGTTATCTTCTTGATTGTGATGCTGAAGAAATCTTTGTAGAAGCAGCTGTACTTGTTGATCCTAAGATTGGTGAAGCAGGAGATGTTGATACCGCAATTATCACAATGAAGATGAAAAATGGTTGCATCGCAATGATTGACAACTCAAGAAAAGCTGTATATGGATATGATCAAAGAGCGGAAGCTTTTGGTTCAAAAGGTATGGCATCCACAAGCAATGATACTTTATCAACACTCGTTATAAGTGGTGAAGAAGGTATTGTTGGAGAAAAACCATTATACTTTTTCTTAGAGCGTTATATGAATTCTTTTGCTAATGAAGTAAATCAATTTGTTGATGCTATCCTTCATGATAAGGAAACACCAGTTGGTGTTATGGATGGATTAAAGCCAGTACTTATGGGTATTGCAGCTAAGAAATCTGTATTAGAGAGAAGAGTAGTAAAATTATCTGAAATAGAATTCTAGTAGAGATAAACGATAAGCTTTCTTTTAATATGTAGAAACCTCTAAGGTTTCAATGTATAAGGGAAAGCTTTCGCTTTAATAACTAGAGAGGAGGTTAGTGGAAAGATGTTTGGATATATAAAAGAAGATGAGAGTAGATGTTATCCCCTTACCAAAATGGATGGTGACTTTCATGAAATGTTAATGAATATTACGGTTCATCATCTCTTAAAAGGTGAGGTGAAAGAATTTACATTTGACAAGGAAGAAGCAGCATATTTACTTGTAAATGGTCATGTGGTATATCTTTGGGATGATAAAAAAGAAGAGGCAGTACGTAGTGACTTTATTAATGAGGGTCCATATTGCCTACATACAAGCTATGGTAGGAAAGTTACAATAAAAGCCATAGAAGATAGTGAAATACTTATCCAGTCAACAACCAATGAGAAAGCCTTTGTGAGTATCTTTTATAAACCTAGCGATTGTAAAGAAATGATATCAGGAGAAGGGTATTTTAATAATAAAGCTAGAAGAATTGTTAGGACAATATTTGATTATCACAATGCCAGCTATTCCAATTTAGTAATGGGAGAGGTAGTCTCTGAACAAGGTGGATGGTCTAGTTATATTCCACATCATCATCCTCAGCCTGAAGTGTATTATTATAGATACCAAAGACCAGAAGGTTTTGGTGCTTGCTTTATCGGGGATCATGTGTTTAAAGTTACAGATAAGAGCTTTTGTGCTATTCCTGGTGGATATACCCATCCACAGGTTAGTGCACCTGGATATCCTATGTATTACTGTTGGATGATAAGGCATCTAGCAGAAGAGGCATGGACCACAAGAATAGATGATGAACGTTATCTGTGGTTGTTATCAGATAATGTATAATGAGGAAATGATATGAATCAAAGAGAAGTTACCATACATAAACGAATTGAGATATGGATGGAGGAATTAAAGAATCACCTATATGAACCTGTGGAAGAGATCCAGTTTAGTGCTTTCTTTACAATGGATATGTTATCCTATGAAGAAGCTGTAAGTCAGAAATTTCACCCCATTTATCCAGGAGATAAGTGGGGGAGGAAATGGGAGTATGGATGGTTTAAGTCCACAATAACCTTACCTAAATCAGTGAGTGGAAAAAGTATCTACTTTATGCCAAACATCGGTGGTGAAATGTTAGTTTATCTAGATGGTGATATTGTTGGCGCAGTAGATTTACAGCACGATGGAATATTCATCACACATGATGGTAAACAAGGGGATACTTATGAAATCCTTATGGAAAGCTATGCAGGTCATGGTCCAAGATTAGAACATGGTGGACCAATGCCTTACGGTCAAATTGCAGTCCCTGAACCGCCAGAATATCAAGTAACTGTGAAATCTTCCACATATGGTATATGGAATAAAGAGCTTTTTGACCTTTATATGGACGCCTATACCTTATATCAACTATATAATTCCCTAGAAGACAAATCCTTACGAAAGAAAAAAATTAAAGAAGGCTTAATGGAATTTACAAAGGTTATCGATTTTGAAGCTCCGATTGGTGCACAATTTCCTTATCAGAGGGTAAAAGAGATCCTAACTCCATTATTAGCATGCAAAAATGGTTCTACTGCACCAGAGTTTACGATTTTTGGGCAGTCACATTTAGATTTAGCATGGAAATGGCCATGGGAGGAAACTAGGAGAAAATGTGCTAGAACACTTTCAACTCAGCTAACCTTAATGGAGGAATATAAGGAGTACAAGTTCTTTCTTTGTGAACCAGTTATTAGTGAGAGTCTTAAAAAAGATTACCCTAAGTTATATGAAAAGGTTAAAGACAAAGTAAGAAAGGGTCAGATTATTCCTGAAGGTGGTATGTGGGTAGAAGCCGATACCAATATTCCAAGTGGTGAGAGCCTTATAAGACAGTGTACCTTTGGTAAGAAGTGGTTCACAGAAGAGTTAGATGTTGATACGAAGTTAGTATGGCTACCAGATTGTTTTGGTTTTTCAGGCCAATTACCACAGATAATGATTGGATGTGGTATGAAATATTTCGCCACTCAAAAATTAGCAAGAGCCCTAAAAGGACACGATAAGTTCCCATATAATAATTTTTATTGGGAAGGTATTGATGGAACAAGTATATTAACACATTTTTATAAAAAAAATAATTCTAGATATGATCCATTTCAACTAAATGAGAGATGGAATGAAGACCGAGTTCAAGAGGAAAATATCGATACCTTCCTTTTCCCATTTGGTTTTGGTGATGGTGGTGGTGGTGCAACAAGAGATATGTTAGAAGGTGTTTTAAGAACAAAGGATCTAGAAGGTGCACCAAGAACTAAAATGGAAAGTCCTATCGAATTTTTTAAAGATCTTGAGAAACGAGGGCAGGTTTTCAACCGATATGTAGGAGAAATTTATTTACCTTGGCATAGAGGAACCTATACAGCGGAAGCTCGTATTAAAAAAGGAAATCGTAGAGCAGAATTTGCATTAAGAGATTTTGAGATTTTCTTAACCTTAAAAGAACAATTGCTAAACTATAAAAGTAGTTCAGACAATCACGTTGATAGAAATGAAACGAACAGATATGGAGCGAATATAATCGCTAGTAAAAGTGACTTTATGAGTAGAAATGAGATTACTAACGATGAACTTGACTCAATAAATCTTAAAAAGCAATTAAGAGAATTATGGGAGAAACTTTTATTTAATCATTTCCATGATATCATTGCAGGAACTTCCATAAGAAGAGTACATGAAGAGTCTTATGCAGATTTACTCGATATCGAAAAGAAAGCAAATGAGTTAAAAGAATTGCTTTTAGCAGATGCTTCTAATAAGAAGAAAGATTCAAGTAAAGCAAACAGTATTATGGTATTTAACTCGCTTTCCTGGGAGCGAAATGAGCTAATCCAATTACCAGAAGGATTTAATTCACCTTGTGATTATAAAGGAAACTTATTACCAGTATGTGAAGCGAATGGAAAAATTTACTGTAAGCTAGGACTTCCGTCTCTTGGAGTAACAACAATTTATCAAAGTAAAAAGGAAACTATAAAAGAGCCAGAAAAGAAGATATTTGCAGATAACAATTCTTTAGAAAATGAAATCATTAGAATTAATGTGAATGAATTCGGACATATAACAAGTATATATGATAAAGAAAAGCAAGTAGAGTTTGCAGCTTCTAATTGTAATAGAATTCGAATGTATCAAGATATTAACATTGAGTATGATGCATGGGAGTTAAGCCCTTACTATAATGAACTTGAAGTAGAACTTGATCGTCCTGCTACCATAAAGGTATTACATTGTAATTCTTTATTTGCCACTCTTTTCATTACAAGAGAGATTAATGATTCTTACCTAGAACAAGAAATTACTATATATGCACATAGTAGAAGAATCGATTTTAAGACCAGAATCAATTGGAAGGAAACTCACAAATTACTTAAGGTTGATTTCCCTGTTAATGTACATAGTCAAGAGGCCATTGAAGAAATTCAATTTGGATATGTAAAACGTCCAACTCATAAATCTAAAAATAGTGATGCTGATCGATTTGAAGTATGTAATCATAAATATACAGTACTAACAGAATCAACACGTTCCTTTGCAGTCTTAAATGATAGTAAATATGGTGTTAGTACAACAAATAATTCCATTGAATTAACACTATTACGTTCACCAGTAATACCTGATATGTACTCTGATAAAGGAGAACATGAGTTTACATATTCAATTTTAGCAAATAACTGTGATTTTATTAATAGTGATATTGTTCAGGAAGCATATAATTTAAATACCCCAGTTACTGTATTAGAAGGGGATTTAGGTCATATGAGTTTATTCACTCTTTCAGACAATAATGTCATTCTAGAAACAGTAAAACCTGCAGAGGATGGTTCGAAGGATATGATACTTCGTCTTTATGAATCGAAGAATGGTCATAGAAATTGTAACTTATTCCTTGGATTTGATATAGACAAAGCTTATGAAGTATCAATGCTAGAACATATTGATGAAAATGCGATAGCAAAGTCAGTTGTTTATGATAAGGATAATAAAGAAAGTATGGTAAGTTTAGACTTTCGACCATTTGAAATTAAGACCTTGCGTATTATAATGAAATAAAAGTTGGTTAAAACCGTTACGTATTTTGATACGTAACGGTTTTAGATTATACTATGCTAGACATCTTTTTAATGAAATATTAGCAGATTATCAAAGATAATAATTTACTATAAGGAGAAGAGATATATGAATCCATATGTGAATCGATGCAAAATGTTACTTGAGGTATTAAAGAATAGAATTTATGGACAGGACAATATAATTACGATATCAGAACTCTATAGAAAGCGTATTGATTATAATCAAAGAGAAACAATATTTGAAGATGTAAATGAAAGTGGATGGGAGAAGTTTCAAAATGGAAGCTCTTGGGGTGGTCATGATATTCATGATTGCTTTAAAGCTTACATCACTCTTCCAGACACAGTCGAGGGAAAAGAAATTTGGCTGCAGGTATCTACAGGTGCAACTAATATATGGAATACAGACAATCCCCAATTTCTAGTTTATTTAAATCAAGTGATGGTTTGTGGGATGGATATGAATCACCATGAACTATGCTTAACAAAACATGCAAAAGCAGATGAGAAGATGGAATTATGTCTTTATGCATACTCCAATAGTCATGAAAAGACGGATCATCTTAATATAAAAATAAAGGAAAAACATTCAGATGTTGAAACTTTATACTATGACTGCAAAGTTCTCTTTGACCTTGCTATGGAATTAAGGGAGGAGGAACTAAGAAGAAT
>JAFAEB010000164.1 GCA_023424235.1 Bacillota bacterium | reverse complement strand
TTCCTCACCTATGACCTTTCGGTACTTATAGGCGCGATCATCTGTACTACTCACCAAAGCATTGTAACATACTATTATTTTTTTGTAAAGCAGCTGTTTATAAGCAAGAAAACCACTGTCATAAAATAGCCTGACATATTTCTATGGGCTGACAGTGGTTTCATGCATATATTCTATACGTGTCTTAACGTTACCTTAGTATTAATCCTTTGGAAGAAGGGACAAATCCGTAGACATAATCTCCCATTGATGGCCATCCAGATCTGCGAAACGATCATAGTACATCCATCCATGATCCGATGGTTCCAAATAATGTGTTCCACCGTTCGCAATTGCTGTTCTTATAATCTCATCCACTCTGTCTCGGCTTCCCACATCAATGGCTAAAAGTACCTGAGTCGTTGTTCCGTCTGCGATAGGTCGATCCGTAAAGGTTCGAAGTGACTCCTCTTTTAACAACTTACTTAAAAGCAACTTCCACCAATAAATTCTTTTAAAATTGAATTTTTAGGAACTACATCGCTATTAACACTTAAGAAATAATCTAAGAATTTTAATAATCTTTTAGCTTCAATATATTCTTCACTATCTCTATCAATTCCAAAAAGAATTGGTTCTGCATATGGCTTTAATACAGCTAATTCATATATTAATGCAGAGTTAAACATAACATCAGCATCCTCTTGAAATGGGAATATATTTTCTTCTTCACCACGTCTTACCGATGGCCACATATTAATGGTTTTTTGCCCTGAAGTACCCCTTGTTCTAGTATCTCTAACCATTCGACGAAGTAGTCTAGCATCCGTTGTTGGGATGCGATTATGTTCATCAATGTTTAAAGAAGTTAAAGCGCTTATATATATCTTAAATTTACTCTCTCTTGGTAAGCTATAAGATAACTTATCATTAAGACCATGTATTCCTTCAATAACCAATATATCATTAGGACCAAGTGTTTTATAGTTACCCTTATATTCCCGATGACCTGTTTTAAAATTAAAGGTAGGCATCTCTACAGTTTTACCAGCTAGTAAATCACACATATCACGATTAAAGGTTTCTAGGTCTATTGCATACAAGGATTCATAATTTGGATTCCCATCTTCATCAAGTGGAGTATCATCTCGTTCTACAAAGTAATCGTCTACTGCGATAGGATGAGGAATTAGCCCGTGGGTTCTAAGTTGTATGGATAGTCTATGAGAAAATGTAGTCTTTCCTGAAGAGGAAGGTCCAGCTATCATAATAAATTTCTTATCTTTTGCTTCTTTAATCTGTTCTGCAATCTCACCAATTTTTTTCTCTTGTAAGGCTTCTTGAATTAATATCAAATCATTAATTGATCCATTTACTATTACATCATTAAGTGCTGCAACGGTATCGATCTCCATTGTTTTCGCCCAATTATTTGCTTCCTTTAAAGTTTGAAACAGCTTTTCTTGAGCTTTAAATTCTTCTAACACCTTTGGATTCTTTTTATTCGGAAGAATCAACATTATCCCCTCATCATACAGCATTAAATCAAAGCACTTAAGGTAACCTGTAGATGGTGGCATGAAACCATAATAATAGTCTTCAAAGCCTTCTAAATTATAAATGTTTGCTTTTGAAACTCTTCGGTAGCGAAATAAACGCTCTTTATCATACATTCCATATTGATGAAATAGCTCTATGGCATCATCGGTACCAATATTTCTTTTACCGATAGGTAAATCTTTATCAATTATTCCAGACATCTTATTCTTTATTGCTTCTAGTAACTCTGTGCTTAATTCTTTTGTAGATGAAATTCCACAATAAAGTCCATTTCCAATGGAATAATCCACTGTTACCTTATTGATATATTCTCTTCCCATAATACTATAAATGGATTTTAACATAACAAGGGTAAGTCCACGTACATAGGTTTTATATCCCGTATCTGATGCAGTTGTAACAAACCTTATCTTACAATCTTTGTTTACCACTTTAGGTAACTCTCTCAAACGATTTCCTACGAAAGCAAGTATTATATCATGTTCAAATTCATGTTGATATTCTTTAGCAAGTTCGCGTAAGGATATTCCTTTCGGATATTCCTTTATATTGCCATTAATCTCAATTTTCACTCTTTCCATATATCTCGCCTCCTTCTATGAAAATAATCGATATCGCTTTACCGCTCGTAAAAACTATGCGTATTTATTTTCTAATTTTTCACATTACATAGTTTCATTCCTTACTTCGTTATTTACTTCGCTATTCACTTTATTATTTACTTCATCACTTACTTTATTATTTCTACAATTAATTATAATAGTTTAAAGCCTCATTAATATAATCGATCAAAGAATTCACTTCACGAATTCTCTCTAATGACTTTTCTGTTTGACTCCTTGATAAGGTATCTAATACGGTAAGATAGGTTTCCTTTTCCTTACGTAAGTATTCCTTTAATACCTCATCATTATTCTCTAACATTAGTTTTCCATATTGATAGAATACTTCTTTCTCATAGGTGGTTTCTTCCCTAGTAATTTGCTCCTTACGAACAGCTTTCATAACATCATAATATTTGCCATCTTCTAATAACATATGCTCATGTACAATAGAAAATCCTATGGAATGAAGATATTTTCGAACGATAGAAATTTCAGATTGTGGCTGCAAGATTAATTCATTTACAGACTGAACGGATTCACTGCCATCCTCTAAAATTCGTATCATAAGAACACCACCCATTCCTGCTAGAAGGATGGTGTCCACTTCACCTGGCTCTAATTTTTCTAATCCATCTGATAGCCTTGTATCAATTCTATCTAATAGATTCTTTTTGCTAATATTGGCTTTTGCCCTTTCTAATGGACCCTTGTTTACGTCCATCGCTATAACATGTTTTGCTATATTATGTTCTATTAAATAAATCGATATGTAGGCATGGTCGCAACCTACATCAGCTACCCTGTTTTGTGGGGTAACCAAATCCGCTACTGCCTTTAATCGCCTTGATAATTGCATTGTATTCTTCCTTATTCTAAATAATCTTTTAATTTTCTACTACGACTAGGGTGCCTTAGTTTGCGAAGTGCCTTTGCCTCGATTTGACGAATTCGCTCTCTCGTAACATTAAACTCTTTCCCTACTTCTTCTAAGGTACGAGCTCGTCCATCATCTAAGCCAAAACGAAGCCTTAATACCTTTTGCTCTCTATCTGTTAAGGTACCAAGTACATCAATTAATTGCTCTTTTAATAATGTGAATGCTGCTGCCTCTGCAGGAACAGGTACATTGTCATCTTGAATAAAATCACCTAAATGACTATCCTCTTCTTCACCAATTGGAGTTTCAAGAGAAACTGGTTCCTGAGAAATCTTTTGAATCTCTCTTACTCTTTCCACAGGTATATTCATTTCTTTTGCAACCTCTTCTGGAGATGGTTCTCTTCCTAGTTCTTGTAATAACTGGCGTTGTACTCTTATTAATTTATTAATTGTCTCCACCATATGAACTGGAATTCGTATGGTTCTTGCTTGATCTGCTATAGCTCTAGTAATCGCTTGTCTAATCCACCAAGTTGCGTAAGTACTAAACTTAAATCCCTTGGTATAATCAAACTTTTCTACCGCTTTTATTAATCCAAGATTTCCTTCTTGAATTAAATCTAAGAACATCATTCCTCGTCCAACATAACGTTTTGCAATGCTTACTACCAAACGCAAGTTGGCCTCTGCTAATCTCTTCTTTGCTTCCCCATCACCATACTTCATTCTTCTTGCTAATTCAATCTCATCATCTGCATTTAAAAGAGGAACTTTACCTATTTCTTTTAGATACATTCGGACTGGATCTTCTATACTAATACCTTCTGGTATAGAAAAATCAATCTCTTCAATCTCATCTTCTGGCTCTAAA
>JAFAEB010000453.1 GCA_023424235.1 Bacillota bacterium | reverse complement strand
TCTTGGCATATACTTAGGAAGCTGATCCATAAACTCTCTTAAGGATAATCCTGTGTTCGTGGTAAGTACAGGTTTGTTAATTACAGAATTAGTTAGCTCCATAACTTCTGACTTTCTTACATGCTCTATAAAAAACGGTAATACCTCACCTATATCTTCACAAATGGTTACATCTGTATCAAAGACTTTTCCTAGCTCTTTCTTGTCTATATCCACATGTATCGTTTTCTTACCATCAAATAAACATGTATTAAAATTACTAGTTGAGTTTTCACCTAAACTAGAACCCAAAACGAGAAGAGTGTCCGTTTCTTTATCCGTTACATAAGAAACTGCTGCATCTGTACTAGCAAATCCATAATTTCCTAAATTAAGTGAGAAATCAGCTGGGATTAACCCTTTTGCTTCAGGAGTTGTAATCACTTTAAAATTTAAGTGTTTACTAAGTTCCATAACCTTAGATTCATATCCTCTTGCTCCTCTACCAATAAGCATTACTCCATGCTTTGCAGAATTTAAAATTTCAACTGCTTTCTCTAATCCTTCATAATCAGATAGGATGAGCTTTTCTTTCCTTTCCACTGGTGTAGGAAATTCCTCGACAAAAGGTGATAATTGAATATCGATTGGAATTGATATATGAACAGGTCCTTTCGGATTTGAAAGTGCAGTCTCCATTGCATATTTTAATTCTGTTAAAACATCTTTTTCATCCATAATCGTCTTACTATACTTGGTAATCGGTTTCAAAATGTCTTCTGTATTAAGTTCTTGTATGGCACCTTTTCCGATTTGCCATCTATGTACATAACCCGTAATTACTAACAAAGGTGTTTTACTACGCATGGCATCTGCTATACCATTCAGCATATTGTTAACGCCTACCCCACCAGCACCCATACATACGCCTAATCTACCTGATACGCTTGCGTATCTTGTAGCCATAAATGCACATCCACCTTCATTTTTCCCTACTATAAGCTTTAAGTTAACATCATTAAGGGAATCAAATAATGGACTTACGGTTCCCGCTGGAATTCCAAAAATGTACTCTACTTGATTTTCTTTTAAAAATGTTAAGATTGCTTCTGATATCCTCATATGTACTCCCTTCAAAACTAGTATAAATCCTTTAAGTAATCATTTGCTAATTTGCTACATTCAGTAATTTCATCCTGCGTAAATTCATGTAGTTTACCAATTGATACAATACAAATGATAGCTTTAATTTCCTCTTTTCTAATAACTGGAAGAATTAAAATGCTATCAACTCCAAAAAGAAAAAAAGCCCCGGCAGATCTGTCATCATTCTTGGTGTCATAAATTGTGACTGCTTGCTTTTTATCAAATAATTCTCTAAGTATAATTGTGTCTTTCACTACAACTGGATTCTCACCATGAACCTTTTTCCATCTTTCCACACCTAATTCATCCGTCTGAGTTTTATAAACTGGTTTTAAACGTCCATCTTCAATACGGTGATATCCAACATCCCCCAAATTTGTTACTTCGCTTATCTTTGCAAATAGCTCTTCTAAAATAGGTAGATCCAACTTTTTACCTCCTTCCCAATTTTTTTTCTTGGCATAATATAGAAAAAGTGATATTATTATATTATGCCAACGAATTAATTCCAATTTTAATCCAAATAATAGTGATAAATGTGTCTAAATTTTCAAAATTAGACATAATTATATATAATATTACAATTTACTTTATCATATTTGCTTAAAAATGTAAATATTATTTTACTCCTATCGCTCTATTTCTTGTATCTTCCAATGTATAATTCTGTCTATTGATTCCATAATACACGATTTATATAATCCCTATAAGATATAATTATACCTAATACTTTTTCTGAAACATTAGGGACCATATAATCTTTTACTTGCATTGTCCGATTACTATTCTCTTCTAATACCTTTAAGCCTTGTATAATTCTCTCTTTCTTTAAGCCAGTCATAATAACACTACATTCTTCCATGGCTTCTGGACGTTCATGAGATTGCCTAATATTTAAGGATCTTAATCCTAGAATTGATGTTTCTTCACTAATGGTACCACTATCACTTAATACTGCTTTGGCATTCTGTTGTAATTTAATGTAATCAAAATATCCAAAAGGTTTCATACTACGAACAAGTGGATGAAAGCTTATACTCATCTCTTTAATCTTTTTCTCTGTTCTTGGATGTGTACTTATAATAACAGGGTAATTGTATAATGATGCAATTCCATTAATACTATCAATTAAATCACAAAAATTTTGCTCTTCATTGATATTCTCCTCCCGATGGGCTGAAAATAAAAAATATTTATCCTTCTCTATTTTAAGTTCATCTAAAACAGTAGAATTTAAAATACCCTCTTTATTTTGAGTTAAAACTTCATACATAGGGCTCCCTGTTTTTATAATTCGCTCAATCGGATATCCTTCCCGAATTAAGTATTCTCTAGCGATATCGCTGTATGGTAAATTAATATCAGCAATGTGATCCACTAGTTTACGATTACTCTCTTCTGGTACTCTCTCGTCAAAACATCGATTTCCTGCCTCCATATGAAAAATTGGTATTCGCTTCTTTTTTGCTGCAATTGCAGCTAAACAACTATTCGTGTCACCTAAAACTAAAAATGCGTCTGGCATTTCTTTTGTCAACACTTTATCCATTTTAATTAATATATTGCCTATGGTCTCAACAGGAGAGTTTCCAGCAGCATCAAGATAATAATCAGGTGCTTTTAATTTTAAATCATCGAAAAAAATTTTATTTAGCTCAAAATCATAGTTTTGACCTGTATGAACTAAAATGTGCTTTATCGCCTTCGAATTTTCTAATCGTTTTATAACAGCAGATAACCTTATAATTTCTGGTCTCGTTCCAACTACTGTCATGACTTTAAGTTGGGGCATATGACTACTCTCCTTTACTTTTATTATACTTCTTCATAATAAGTATCTGGCTTATCTTTATCAAAGGATTCGTTCACCCAAATAACTGTTACAAGATTCTCATTTCCTATGTTCTCTATATTATGGGTATATCCTGCTGGAATATCAACAACAACTAATTTATCACCAGTCACATAATATTCATTTATCTTTCTATCAAATATATTTCGCAAGCGAATTACTCCAATACCACTAACCACAAGAAACTTCTCATGTTTTGTATGATGATAATGATTTCCTTTCCTTACACCTGGCTTAGATACATTAATTGATACCTGCCCTTTGCTACTCCTAAAAAACTCTGTAAAAGAACCCCTAAAATCATGATTCATAGTTAATTCATAGGATAATTTCGTATCCTCTAGATAGCTTAAAAAGGTACTGTATAATTTTTTTATAAACTCATTATCTACTTGTGGAATGATACCATTATTTCTACTATCATGGAATGAATCTAATAGGTTTGCGACTTCTTTAATGGAGTAGTGATATACTTTAGGTATTTCATAAAAATCTCCTACTTTATTTCCCCTTTTTGTTAAGCAATTTATAAATTCATCCACAACATCATCAATATACACAAGATTTAAGATTTTACTTTCATCATGAATTGTAATAGGTAAACCTCTAGCTATATTGTAGCAAAAAGTTGCGATTACACTATTATAATTAGGTTTACACCACTTACCAAACACATTGTGTAGTCGATAGATATACACCTCTTGATTTCTAGTTTGCTTGTAAGATAGCATTACATCTTCTCCCGCTTTTTTGCTTTTTCCATAAGGATTATCAAGTAGCGCTTGGGTAGAAGAGCTATATAAAACTGGGCAGCTTTTATCTTCTTCTATTAAAGCATGAAGTAAAAAGTCAGTAAAAATAAAATTCCCCAATGCATACTCCTCTTCATCTTGTGGCCTGTTAACTCCTGCTAAATGGTAGATAAACTCTGCTTCTTTTACATATTTTCTTAGTAGGTTTTTATCTGTCTCTAAATCGTAGGTAAGTAGCTCATGCCCTAGATTTTTAAGTCTTAATACCAAGTTTTTTCCAATAAATCCATTGGCTCCAGTAACTAGAATTTTCATAATATCCCCTGCCCCCTAAGCTCTTCTCTTACTAAATCTACTGTTAATAGTAACTCTTTAATTTCACCGATATTAAGTCGTTTTGCATTATTGGAATTAAACTCATAATAATAAGATAAGGTTTCGTTCCCTAAGGTAAAGAATTTATCATAATTAAGATCTCTTTTATCAGTTGGTATAACATAAAAATCCCCCTTATCTTCTGCCACATATAGCTCTTCCTTCGTTAATAACGTTTCATATAATTTCTCACCATGTCTAGTTCCAATAATCTCATAAGGAAGATTGGTGTGAAATAATTCTTGTAAAGCGTTTGCTAAATCGCCAATGGTACAAGCCATTGCCTTTTGAACACAGATATCTCCTGATTTTGCATTTAAAAAAGCATAAATTACAAGTTCAACAGCATCCGTTAGATTCATTAAAAAACGAGTCATATCTGGATTGGTTATGGTCAATGGTCTTTTTTGCTTAATCTGTTCCATAAATAAGGGGATTACAGAACCTCTAGACCCCATTACATTGCCGTATCTAGTACCACAAATAACAGTTTTATTAGGATCCACTGTTTTTGCTTTAGCTATAAACACTTTTTCCATCATAGCTTTCGATATTCCCATAGCGTTAATTGGATATGCTGCCTTGTCAGTAGATAAGCATATAACTTTTTTTACTCCACATGAAATTGCAGTAGATAATACATTTTCAGTACCTAATATGTTGGTTTTTACAGCTTCTATTGGAAAAAATTCACAAGATGGAACTTGTTTTAGTGCTGCAGCATGAAAAATATAATCTACTTCAAACATTGCATTTTTAAGAGACTCTTTATCTCTTACATCACCTATATAAAATTTTATTTTACTATTATGATATTGCTTTCTCATATCATCTTGTTTTTTCTCATCTCTTGAAAATATTCGAATTTCTCCTATATCCGTATTAAGAAATCGATCAAGAACTGCATTTCCAAAGCTACCAGTTCCTCCAGTTATTAATAAGGTTTTATTTGAAAACATAGTTTATACCCCCATATTATAAATTTGACTTATTCAGTCATTAATCTATTCTATGATTCATGATAAGATTTCGTACTACTTATTTTTACATATTTTATTTTTTCTCTTTCTTATTCGACACCATACGTAACACATTTATACAACATGCATACAATAATTAGAGAAGATATAGAAAGGAGATTTACTATGAATTTTTTTGATTTATTTCGTTACTTTTTAATACTAATTGTTCCTGGTATCGTAGCTGCGGTTATCTATGGATTTATAGCAAACAGAAGAGAAGAGCCTCGAATTACAACTGCTTTAATTTTTGACTTATTTATCTTTATTATTAATATTACAGGTTTGTATTTCTTTAAGGGAATCGTTACAGTTACCTTGTTATTAGCAAGTTTTGACTGTTTAAGCTTTACAAGAAGGTATGCACTTCTGAGTTTATTAGTAGGAAGTATTCTTGCATCCATCGCAGGGCTAATAAGAAGATTAATCCGATTCTAAAAAAAGGCCGCATAGCGCGGCCTTTAAATTATATTTTAAATTTTATTATTTTTCTTATATCTTTATTGTTAACAATGCTGTAACCATAATCTACTAATTTATCTCTATACTCATACCCTAACTGCTCTGCAATCATATCCATTGCTTTTAAGAAAATAGGTGGTCTACTACTTGTATTATGACAATCACTTCCTAATACATCAACGAAATCCTCTTTTATCAATTTTAATAGCTTCTTACTTTTTGATTTATCAAGTAAGCTACTCGTATTAACTTGTAGAATGCAACCTAAATTCTTAAGCTTTAAAAGTAACTTTTTATTTTTCAGATTTTTATAGCGCTCAATATGTGCTATGATAGGAATTACTTCATATTTTGCCATTAACTCTTTCACTTGTTTAAAGAATTTTTGATTGATTTTAATATCTGTAGGGAATTCTATTAGTAAATAGATTGTATCCTTTATACATAATGATGAAATATCTTCATAGTAGAATAAAATCTCACTGAAAAACACTTCACTCCCTAGAAGTAAATTAATATCCTTATCCATTATTTCACTATAGGCTCGATCTCGTTCTTCAATAAATTTTTCTAATGACTTTGTACTAGGATTAAAATGTGGGGTACATACTACTGTTGTAATTTTATTGTTTTTTAATTGTTCAATCATTAAATAAGCTTCATTCTTATCTTTTGCACCATCATCAATTCCTGGAAGAATATGCGAATGAATATCAATCATATTTTTTTGTCTCATGGCTATAATAGTAATTGTATTTAGATTTCTTACCCGTTTCCACATATACATCATTTAAAACATATCCCAGTATTCTTGCATCAACGAATTTAAGTTTCGACTGAGCTATATTAATATTGGTGTGGGTTGTTACATTTTCTCGAACAATGACTACTACTCCATCTACTAATTTGGATAAACTAATAGCATCCGATACAACATTTATTGGTGGTGTATCCATTATTATATAATCAAAATCTTTTTCAATCTTATCTAATAAATCATTCATATAAACACTTACAACCAATTCACTAGGGTTTGGAAAAATAGTACCCATACTAATAACTTTTAAATTATCGTAGGTTGAATTATACATTACCTGTTCTTTAGCTGCCAGCCCAGATAGTACATCACTAAGACCAGGTCTTCTGTTTATATTAAAAAAGGTGTGTAATGTACCACGTCTTAAATCACAATCCATAAGTAATACTCTTGCACCTGTTTGTGCGATGGCAATCGCGATATTCAATGAAGTTGTACTTTTACCTTCTTCTGGAACAGTACTAGTAATTAATATTCGTCTACATTTATCCTTTCTTAAAGTAACAAATAAATTAGTTCGTAACGATTTATAAGCTTCGGTTATAATAAACTTTTTACTTTCATCAAATGTTTTAGTTAGAATATTCTCTTTATAGTCTCTTTCTGCTAATCCTATTTTTGCATCCTTTTTACTTGAAGTATCAAATGTAGGTATCGTACCTAATAAAATAATGTCATGTTTTTTTAGTAAGTCATCTTCATTTTTGACTTTGACATCCATTAGTTCCCATAAAAACACAATAAAGGCAGATACTATCAATCCAAATATGCCACCAATCATAGTATTTCTTATTATATTAGGACTAGATGGCCCAGTTGGTAAAACTGCAGGATCCACAACACTTATCTCCGCTTGATACTTAATTTTTCGTATAAGGGATGGGGCAATCTCTTCCATTGCTTTTACTAATTGGTAGGAATCATTAGGATTAAGACTAGTAACACTTATGACAAATATTTCTGTATTATTTACTGCTCGTATTTCAGTCATAGCTTCTAGTTGGTTCATCGTATAATTTAACTTAACGGTTTCAATTACCTCATTATAAAATGTTTTTGTTTGAAGAAAGTTAACATAGGTATTTACTACTTTCTGAGCATAAGTTAAGTCATTGATATTAGCGATTGAAGTAGTATTCGGATTAACATACATTTTAACAGATGCTGTATAAGTTGGTTTTATGACAAACTTACTAAAAAGAAAGGATAAAATTATACTGAGGATTGTAACTATAATAATAAGTACTATCCTCTTAAGAAATAATTCAATCATTTCTTTTAATGAGAATTCCATTTGCACTCAAATTCCTCCTTTCCTAATCTTATAATATGATTAAAGTAGGATTAAGTGATATAGAAGGATTAATTTCAATACGAATAGTTTATCGTTTAAACCATCTTATAGATTCTTTATAACTTCATAAACTCTTTCTACTTCAAGAGGTATTTTTAGAGCAATTTCATTTATAACCGTTTCAGGAATATTTAGATCATTTTTTAAATTTAGATTATAGATATAATCAACGTTTACTCTTACTAATTTTTCATAATATCTAGTACTAATATAATCTCCAGCATGAATAATGTGAACTAAGCGATTGTCTGGATTTTGCTTTGCTGGCCAATGATGATAGGTTATAACTTCTTTTATATTATTAGGTAAATTAAGTTTATCGCATAACCACGCACCTACATCTGTATGATGTATACCTCCTAGTGCAATTTTCTCAGCAATAATCTGTGTATTTCCCCTTCTCATAATTGTAAGAATATCTTCCATCTTTTCAGGATAGCAATTATCTATTACTACAACGCCTATATCATGTAACATTGCTTGAGTGAAAATTTCAAATTTATCATATTCATTTAAATATTCAGAAATAGCACAACTAGCTATTGCAGTCCCGATTGTATGTTTTAGATAGTCTATTTTTTTCTTCTTTGTTATACTTTCATTATCTGATGGAAATATATATCTTATTATAGTTGCTAGCACAATAACCTGCATTGTGCTCATACCTAAGTAAATTATACCTTCTCGTAAAGAAGTAATCTTTTTTTTCAATCTAAATATTTCAGAGTTTAAATAAAGTAAAATCTTTTCTTCTAAATCATTAATTACAGTTATCTTCTCCACTAGTTCATCAATATTAACTTTTTTTGGTTCTTGTAATATTTCAATAATACTACTTAATTCAGATGGCACTTTAGGAAAATTAGGTGAATCCTCTATTACTTTATAAAAGTATTCCTTATCCATATTTTACTCCTTATTCTTTTAGTGGACTAATCAAACTCTTATTATATCCTCTATATATTTTATTTAACTTTATATTAATATAGTATATAATCCATCGTATATTCTGTCAATAATAGGTGTTTTTAGTAGAATAATACATTTATTTCTAGATAATGAGTGTATCATTTAATCAATATTTCACCTTTTTAATTCTTGCTTAAACACTTTTTTTCAAATATAATGGAAATAACAAAATCATTATGTGTGTATTAATAAGATACTTGCAAAGACACTCTAAAATGTTTCATTGTTTCACAAATACCTAAAGAATATAATATAAGGGGGATTTTATGGATAATCAATGGATTAAAATTTATGCTCCAAGAAGTAAGACGATTGTACTTAGAGTTATGAAGGGTCATTTTGCAACAAGTCATTCCCATGTTAATATGTATATTGATTTAACAACAATGAAAACAAGACTAAGAGAAGCCAGCGATTCAGCATATGTTATAGCCAAGCAATATAGTATTTCAACGATTGTCGATACCATCGTATGTTTAGATGGTTGTGATGTAATCGGTGCTCAATTAGCATATGAATTAACTAGAATTGGTGTCCCTACTATGAATGCGCATAATACGATATACATAGTAACACCAGAATTCAATACCAATGAACAAATGATTTTTCGTGATAACATACAAGCTGCAATACAAGGTAAGCACATCCTTTTATTAGTTGCTAGCGCAACTACTGGAGATACCATAAGAAGAAGCTTAGACTGTATTGAATATTATGGAGGTATTGTAGAAGGTATTAATGCAATTTTTAGTGCTGTTGATGATATAGATGGTAGGCAAATTCATTCCATCTTCAAGAAAAAAGATGTGCCTGATTATAATAGTTATAAAACAAGTGACTGTCCACTATGCAAATCTAAACATAAATTAGATGCCATTGTTGATAGCTATGGTTATATTAAATTATAAAAGATTTTAACTTATAATAGATGATTTAATTATAAGCGATTATTTATTATAAGCGATTATTTATTATAAGAGTTTATTTATTTATAAGAGTTTATTTATTATAAGAGATGATTTATTATAGGAGATGATTTATTATAAGAGTTTATTTATTATAAGAGATGATTTATTATAAGAGATGATTTATTATAAGAGATGATTTATTATAAGCGTTTATTTATTATAAGAGTTTATTTAATTATAAGAGTTTATTTATTATAAGAGATGATTTATTATAGGAGATGATTTATTATAAGAGTTTATTTATTATAAGA
>JAFAEB010000436.1 GCA_023424235.1 Bacillota bacterium | reverse complement strand
TAGTAGATGTCAACGGGAACCCCAACCGTTATCAACGGGGTGTATATGATGGTATACACAAATAGAGTGGGTGTATTTATACACCAATTTGGGTGGTATCGCAGAAGTTATAAGCTTTTGTCCCTGTTATGGGGATGAAGGCTTTTTTTTATTTCATAGGAATTTACGTCCTATGAAATGAAATTGGTGCTTTCTTATTTGTATATAGTCACATAAGCTTGACTCATGATTCATGGTTTATATGGTTCGCAGATTAAATGAAATACTTCTATAAAATTAGGACAAAAAACGATATAAGTAGGAACTTGTAAAACACACATGAAACTATAATTAAGGAGGAAAGTTATGATAACCACTGATTACGAATATTTAAAGCAGTTTGAAAAGGAATATAGTTTTATTCCAGTGGCAAAAGAGATTTATGGAGATCGTATTACACCAATTACATTGTTAGAAAAACTCACCAATATTTCTACAGACTATTATCTTCTTGAAAGTGCAAGGAGTGGTGAGAGATGGGGAAGATACTCATTTTTAGGATTTCAACCTACTATGAGAATTAAGGGTAAAAATAAAGTCGTCAAAATAAGAGAACATGAAAAGGAGACCACTTTAAATATAAATCAGCCCATGGATGCAATCCGAGAAGTACTATCTCGCTTTAAATCCCCATATCTTACTCAATTGCCCTCCTTTACTGGTGGATTTGTAGGTTATTTTTCCTACGAAATGTTTCAGTATCAAGAGCCTATCTTAAGATTAAAAAATAGTGAATTTAATGATTTTGATTTATTTTTATATGATAAGGTAATCGCCTTTGATCATTTTAAGCAAAAGATTATTATCATCTGTAATTACGATAGTAAGGATGGAATAAGCGGCTATCAAACTGCAGTAGAGGAAATTGATAAAATCATAGAGATTATCGAAAAGAAGGAAGAGGATTCCAAAGATTTCAAGGTAAATTATATAAATGAAAAAATACAAAAGGAAGGAAAAAAGCTAGTAAACTCAGAAAGGCTAGAATTTAAATCCAATGTATCAAAAGAAACTTATATAAAGATGGTAATGAAAGCAAAAGACTATATAAAAGAAGGGGATATCTTTCAAGTTGTTTTATCTAGACGTTTTGAAGCAGGGTTTGATAAGAGTTTATTAAACGCCTATCGAGTATTAAGAACGAGCAATCCATCGCCTTACATGTATTATTTACACTTTGATGATATAGAAATCGCTGGTGCATCACCTGAAACATTAGTGAAATTAGAGCAAGGTAAGTTAACCACTTTTCCTGTAGCAGGTACCAGAAAAAGAGGGAATACGAAAGAAGAGGATATAGCGCTAGAGCATGAATTATTACAAGATGAGAAAGAATTAGCAGAACACAATATGTTAGTGGATTTAGCTCGTAATGATATCGGGCGAATAGCAAAATTTAATAGTGTAAAGGTTGACGAATATATGAAAATCCATCGCTTCTCTAAAGTAATGCATATAGCATCTGTTGTAACTGGAACTTTAAAAGACGAGATGGATGGTTTACACACGATTAGTGCTATGCTCCCTGCTGGAACTTTATCCGGAGCACCAAAGATTAGAGCCTGTGAAATAATTAATGAACTGGAAGTAGCTGCTAGGGGGATCTATGGTGGAGCAATTGGATATATTGATTTTAGAGGAAATGTGGATGTCTGCATTGCAATTCGTACTGCAATTAAAAAGAAGGATAAAGTATATGTTCAAGCAGGTGCTGGAATAGTTAGTGATAGTGTACCATCTCTTGAATATGAGGAGTGTGAGAATAAAGCGCTTGCAGTGATCGATGCAATATTACGTTCAGGGGAGGTGGATTAATTGATTTTAATTATAGATAATTATGATAGTTTTTCCTATAACTTAGTGCAAATGATTGGAAGTATCTTAGTAAAAGAATCTGAAATAAAAGAATCAGAATTGAAAGGATTAGTAGAAAGTGAAGCAGTAAAAACAGAAGAAGTTATGGAAAAAGCAGTTATAAAAGAAGAAGTAATAAAAGAAGAAGTAATAAAAGAAGCAGTAATAAGAGAGTTGGTAGATTATAATTCAAAAATAATCGATATTCGTGTAATACGTAACGATGAAGTAACAGTATCACAGATACAAGAGTTAAAGCCTAGTCATATTATTATCTCTCCAGGTCCAGGAAAACCAAAGGATGCAGGTATCTGTGAAGAGCTAATAAGGGCAATTAGCAATGAAAGTTGCCTGCTTGGAATCTGTCTAGGTCATCAAGCTATTTGTGAAGCACTTGGTAGTAAGATTACATACGCAAAAGAATTAAATCATGGAAAACAGAGCCTAGTTCAAATAAATAAGGAAGAAGCTATATTTAAAGGATTATCCAGTGAAATCTTAGTTGGACGATATCATTCCTTAGCTGTTGAAGAAGAAAGCTTATCAAGTAATCTAGACGTCATTGCTAGAGCAAAGGATGGTGAGATTATGGCAATAAAACATAAAAGCAACAATATATATGGCTTACAGTTTCATCCGGAATCCATACTCACGAAGGATGGTGAAATTATTCTAAAGAACTTTCTATCTTTGTAAGTAAGAAAATGAAGGGTATAAAAGAACAAAGAATAAAAGAACAAGACATAAACATGTAATCTGCTAATCAAGTATAACGCAGATAAAGTTAATGAATAAAAAGGTAATTAAAACTAGTAATCAGCTTAGAATGGAGGTTTCTATAATGATTAAAGAGGCAATTTATAAAGTAGTAAATGGTGAAAATCTTACAAGTGATATGGCCGAAGGTGTTATGGATGAGATTATGAAGGGGGAAGCAAGTCCGATTAGTATTGGCTCCTATTTAACAGGACTTAGAATGAAAGGAGAGACTATTGATGAAATTACTGCAAGTGCGAAAGGTATGAGACGGCATTGTAAACGACTACTTCATGATATGGATGTTCTAGAGATTGTTGGAACTGGTGGGGATGAGTCAAATACCTTTAATATTTCTACTACAACAGCACTTGTTGTATCTGCAATGGGTATTCCTGTTGCAAAGCACGGAAATCGAAGTGTTTCAAGTAAATGCGGTGCAGCTGATGTATTAGAGGCCCTTGGTGTTAATATTATGATTCCTGCAGATAAGAGTTCTTTCATATTAGAACAAATCGGTTTATGCTTTATGTTTGCCCAAAGTTATCATGTTGCTATGAAATTTGTAGCACCAGTTCGTAAAGACCTGGGGATACGAACCTTATTCAATATATTAGGTCCCCTTGCTAATCCAGCAGGTGCAAATCTTCAATTATTAGGTGTTTATGATGAAGCCCTTGTCATTCCTCTTGCAAATGTTCTTAATAACCTAGGAGTTAAAAGAGGCTTAGTAGTTCATGGTCATGACGGATTAGATGAAATATCTCTTAGTGCCCCTACTACTTGCTGTGAAATCAGAGATGGAAGGATATCATCCTATACAATAGAACCTAGTATGTTTGGCTTACAATACTGCAATAAAGAAGAACTTGTAGGTGGGGATAAGGAGGAAAATGCATCCA
>JAFAEB010000428.1 GCA_023424235.1 Bacillota bacterium | reverse complement strand
TTGAAACCACCAAAGCGCTTCATAGTCCAATTACCAAAGGCTGGCCACTCATCATTAATAAAAAAACCACGGTAACGAACTGATGGCTCCTTTGATATATGACACATATCCGTTGTAATGGTTATCGTATCTTTCTGTTGTGGTATAACATTGCACCAATTTACAAGGGGCGAAACTCCAAGAAGCTTTGAAAAATGAAAGAGTCCGTATATGGTCCCTCTTTTGTCACTTCCAGCAATAACGAGCGCTTTTTCAACACCTTCAAAAGGATTAGCAATTATTTGAATCATGTAAACTTCTCTTTTTCCTCTAATGACAGAAAAATCAATTTGATTATTGGCCTCTAACTGCTGAAGAATGGGACTCTTCCCTAAAGTTCCATATAGTATTGCTTGTTTTCCAAGTTTCACTCTTTCACAAGTTTTTTCCACTGGATAAGCAAAAACCAACTCTACATCCTTCATAACCTTTTCGGCAATCTTATTCACACCAGAAAAGGCCTCCTCCTCTTGATAGAATAAAGCAGCAGTCCTTAATTTATTATCACCATCCATGGATACCAATTTTAGCATATCCTTATTAATTATAAATTCCATATCCATCCTCCTCTTCAAAATTCTCCATATAAGTTATATATATGAATTGTAAAATATCTATTATTAATATAGTTTATTTACTATACTATTATAACATATTAAATTTCCTTTTTCTACAATAATAGTCGACCGATTAACAGTCGACTACTATAATTTATCTAATCTCTCCCATGTACTTAAGCTTTTTTACAAATCTGGAAACATAAATATATACTATCTTAAGATCAAATTCCTTATTTTTTGTACATCACCATCCATAATTGAATAATTACTTAGCAGCTCGTCTTCTATCTCAGGTGATAAATTTGAGTGGATATAAAGGGAAGGTATTCCTAGTTTATGTGCTCCTTTTATATCTGCTATCGGATCATTACCGATCATAATACTCTTCTCTTTATCAAGTTGATATTTAGAGAGTAATGCATTATAAAATCTTTGGGAAGGTTTTTTACAAGCAAAATCAGAAGATAAGAAGATATCGTTAAAATAGTTCTCAAGTTTTAACATTCTTAGTTCAGCTTCTGTAAATATTCTCTGAGCATTGGATAATACATAAATTTCTTTACCTTTAAGTTTTAAATCCTCTAGTAGCTCTATCACACCATCGTAAAGCCTAATATAATCAATAGAGAGAATTCGAAAAAATTCACCTGCAGCTACAGCTAAATCCGTATCAACATGAATTCCTTTTAGATGGAAAAGCTGTAAAAACACTTTTTTTATATCAATTTCATAATCAAAAAGATTAGAATGCTTCCCTTCCTCTATTGAACATATTCTATGATACTCACTCCTTAACTCTGCTGCTGTATACTCGGCTAGGTGAAAGCCATAATAGAGTGCAAGCTTCTCCCATAGCTCCTCTTTTTCTTCATTCGTATGTATATCAATTAAAGTTCCATATAAATCAAAAATATAATTCTGATACATGCTATCCTCCCATAAAATTAAAACTTCTATCGAAAAAATCATATCATTTTCCGATAGAAGTTACAAATAAAAATACTTATTTTTCTAAAATTAATAATACTTTGAAGCAATATAGAATTACATGATTGCTTACCACTTCTAATTACTTGCAGGTGAAATTATAAAATATCTTGGAACATGCATTTCCATATTGGATATCATTGTAGCAGCATCTACTATAGTTTCCTTATAACAAAAGGGTCCGTAAAAGTTATGAAGTGGATCAGCGATAATAAATTCAACACTTTCTCCCTTTTTCCAATAGCCCTTTATTAAGGAAGCATGACCAAACTCGATTGCTGGATTCCAGTACATTACATAGAGTAAATTTCCTTCATCTAAATACTTCATCATAGTATCTTGGTTAATCTCCCATGAATCTGTAAACTGTAAACCATATTGCTTCATAACATTTTCAGCGGTAAGGTCGTACCAGCCCATTCCATCCATAAGATTCTCTGCTCGAAGTTGCTCAGTAGATGGTATATATTCCAGTTCCTGATATCTCATAGCCATTTCAATAGAAGCTGGCATACAATTATTATAACCATACTCACCTGTATCTAACTGGTAAACATACCAATCATAAGGACGTTCATTTAAGACTATTATTTCTTCTATTTTATTCGGCTCCATATCTTCAAAAGCTTCTAGAAAGGAAACCATTGCTGATATTACCGCTCCATAGGACACATTTGCTTCATCTGACACTTTATTTATTTGAACTTGACTATCATATATAATTGCTGATGTAGATGACCAGTCATTAAGGTAACCTAATTTCTCTGGCTCAAATTGATCCGTTTCTGGCCAAAAGAAGAACTGATTGGCTTTCATAGCATAGATACTATCTGTATCACGAAAGATAGCTTCTTTTGATACTTCGATTTCACCTACAGTATCTTCATAAGCAGAAACCAGCATTTGAGCAGCTAGTAGTCGAGTCAGTGCTTGATTTAACCTAGTCCCATCCCCCACTAAGTCAGCTAAACTATAGGCTTTCATCTCTTCCCTATCCTTAGTCCAAGTATGAAGGGCATTACTTACATTAATACGACGCAACAAATCCCCAGTAGTTGCTATTTTATCACTATTAAAGTATAAGCGCTCTTGTACAGCATCATGTAATTTCATAAACCAATATCCAGCTGCTCCATGATCAAGCTTTGAATTTAAGGTATTATCCACTATAAACAAGTCCTCATAAACATCAATTAAAGTCATTTTTTTCACAGCATCACTCTTGCTACTTCTAGGATTCACTTTCGATATATCAATTTCACCACCAATGGCTTCATATAGTTTGACCAATAAGCTTAAAAATACCTCTGTAGTAAGCTCATCATCTGCTGCCATTTTAGGAAGTTCAATTCCTTTTTCATTTAAATACAAAATATCCTTATCAAAGGCAGTTTCTTTTATAACATCGTTCACCTTTGATGGTAACTCATTACCCTGTTCATTATTACTATTGTTATTTTTATTGCTATTATTACCAGTCTGAACATTGTGAGGACTACAAGAAACAGTAATTACAATTATCATTATTGTAAAAATGGATAGTATTATTTTTTTACTAAATTTAATGTATGCTTTCAATTTAACCCTCTTTCTTTCCGTTATATTTACCAGAACTTCGAAATAAAAATTAGCTTAGGATTTATTATTTTGCATATAAGCAAAGTATGCCTACTAATTC
>JAFAEB010000420.1 GCA_023424235.1 Bacillota bacterium | reverse complement strand
GCATTACGATATAATAAAAATGCCTTATATGCATCTGAGGTATTTGCGGTTACTACTTTAATCTCTATGGTAACATTACCACTTGTAGTAGCGTTAATAGAGTATATTGCATAAATAAGTAAATGATTGAATGAATTAAGAAATGAATAAATGAACAATCAATGAGTAAATAAAATTAATAAAATAAATAATGATTGAATTTATGAAAGGACCTGTCCATTTTAACTTAAAAGTTATCATGTACAGGTCCTTATGTTGTAGTCGTAAAAAGGAGCACACTCCATAACTTTTGTAGTTATGAGGTATGCTCCTTTTATATTATAGCAATTAGAGTATTGATTATTCACATCCAGATTACAATGTGTTTATAAGCAATTATTCAGCTAATTTAGCTAATTTTTCATATCTTTGTTTTGCATGAACTTCAGCTCTATCAAATAGTTCTTGTGCTCTTTCTGGGTTTGCACGCATTAAGGAGCTATAACGAACTTCGCTTAATAAGAACTCTTGGAAGCTTTCTGTTGGAGCTTTTGAGTCTAATTGGAATGGATTCTTTCCTTGTTCCGCTAAACGAGGGTCGAATCTGAATAAATGCCAGTATCCGCATTGAACAGCACGTTTTTCTTCAGTTTGTGCGTTCTTCATACCGCCTTTAATACCATGGTTGATACATGGAGCATAAGCGATAATTACGGATGGTCCTTGATAGCTTTCCGCTTCAATAAATGCTTTCATAGTTTGATTGTAATCAGCACCTTGAGCGATTTGAGCTACATATACATATCCATAACTCATAGCAATAGCAGCTAAGTCTTTTTTCTTAACATCTTTACCAGCAGCAGCAAATTGTGCAATTGCACCTGTTGGAGTTGCTTTAGAAGATTGACCACCAGTGTTAGAGTAAACTTCTGTATCAAAGATTAAGATATTTACGTCTTCACCACTAGCGATAACATGATCTAAACCACCAAAACCGATGTCATAAGCCCAACCGTCACCACCAAAGATCCATTGAGATTTCTTAGATAAGAAGTCTTTATTTGATAAGATATCTTCTTTATCTTGGCTATCTTCAGCGCTTTGTAATGCAGCAAGTAATTCTTTTGTAGCAGGTGCATTTAATGAACTAGAATCTTTTGTAGCAAGATATTGTTCACAAGCAGCTTTAAGACCTTCATCACCTGTTACTTTAGAAATAGCTTCAACAGAAGAGATTAAACGGCCTCTTAATGCTTTTTGAGCAAGTGCCATACCATAACCAAATTCTGCATTATCTTCAAATAAGGAGTTAGCCCAAGCTGGACCACGTCCGTCTTTACCTACAGTATATGGTGTAGAAGGAGCAGAACCACCCCAGATTGAAGAACAACCTGTAGCATTTGCTATATACATTCTATCACCGAATAATTGAGTAGCAAGTTTTGCATATGGAGTTTCACCACATCCAGCACAAGCACCAGAGAACTCAAGTAATGGTTTCTTAAATTGGCTACCTTTAACAGTTGTTTCTTTGAACTTAGCAACAACTTCTTCTGGGAATCCAATTTCTACGCCATAATCAAATAATTTTTGTGATTCATATTGTGTTTCAATTGGTTGCATAACAAGAGCTTTTTCACCCTTCTTACCAGGACACACATTAGCACAAGATCCACATCCTTGACAGTCAAGAGCAGATACAGAAATCGCAAATCTAAATCCAGGTACACCAGTAAGTGGTAAGTTAACAGATCCTTCTGGAGCATTTGCAGCTTGTTCTTCTGTCATAGCAACTGGACGAATGGATGCATGAGGACATACATAGGAACAGAAGTTACATTGGATACAGTTATCTGGATTCCATTGTGGAACGTCTACCGCAATACCACGTTTTTCAAATGCAGAGGAACCTGTAGGAACGGTACCATCAGCATATTCCACAAATGCAGAAACAGGAAGATTATTACCATCTTGTGCATTTACTGGATTTTGAATATTGTTAACATAGTTTACAAGGTCACTTCTAGTACCAGATGCTGTTACTGCTAAGCTTTCTTTATCAGCATTCGCCCAAGAAGCTGGAATTTCAACTTGTGTTAATCCTGTAATACCACGATCAATTGCATCATGATTCATCTTAACAATTGCTTCACCTTTTTTACTGTAAGATTTAGTTGCAGCATCTTTCATGAATTTAACTGCATCTTCTACAGGGATGATGTTA
This sequence comes from Bacillota bacterium, assembly GCA_023424235.1. GTDB lineage: Bacteria > Bacillota > Clostridia > Lachnospirales > Lachnospiraceae > Anaerocolumna. The sequence continues at coordinate 3,227 of JAFAEB010000420.1, read as the reverse complement.
GCTAATTTAAAGAATGCAGCTTGAAGAACTGTATTAATACGTCCGCCAAGACCGATTTCTTTACCAATTGAGAAACCATCGATTGTATAGAATTTAATATCGTTTTTAGCCATAAATGCTTTTACTTGGCCAGGTAAGTGTTGTTCAATTTCTTCCATTGTCCAACCACAGTTAAGAAGGAAAGTTCCACCTTTCTTTAAATCCTGAACCATGTTGTATTTTCTTACATAAGAAGGATTATGACAAGCAACGAAGTTAGCTTTACTAATTAAGTAAGTTGCTTTAATTTTTTCTTTACCAAAACGTAAGTGGGAGATAGTTACACCACCGGATTTTTTGGAGTCATAATCAAAATAAGCTTGAGCATACATGTCTGTATGATCACCAATAATCTTAATAGAGTTCTTGTTAGCACCAACAGTACCGTCAGCACCAAGACCCCAGAATTTACAGCTAATTGTACTTTCTGGTGTAGTATTAGCATTATCAGTTACTTCAAGAGAAAGATTTGTTACATCATCATTAATACCGATTGTGAATCTTTTCTTTTCAGTATTATTAAATACTGCAATAATTTGTGCAGGTGTAGTATCTTTAGAACCAAGACCGTAACGACCACTAAATACAGGAATATTTGTGAATTCTGTATCTTTAAGAGCAGCAACAACGTCAAGGTATAAAGGTTCGCCAAGAGCACCAGGTTCTTTTGTTCTATCAAGAACACTAATTTGTTTTACAGTAGTAGGAATTACATCAAGTAAGTGTTTTGCACTGAATGGTCTATAAAGTCTAACTTTAATTACACCAACTTTAGCGCCAGCTTCTAATAAGTAATCAATTGTTTCATCAATTGTATCACATACAGAGCCCATTGCTACGATTACTTGTTCAGCATCTGGAGCACCATAGTAGTTAAATAATTTATAGTTAGTTCCGATTTTTTCATTAATTTTGTTCATATAATCTTCTACAAGACCTGGAACAGCATCATAATATGTATTGCTTGCTTCCTTAGCTTGGAAGAATATGTCTGGATTTTGAGCAGTACCACGAATAACTGGGTGCTCAGGATTTAATGCACGACGGCGGAATGCATTGATAGCATCCATATCAGCTAAGTCTTTTAGGTCTTCGTATTCCCAAGCTTCGATTTTTTGAATTTCGTGAGATGTTCTAAAACCATCAAAGAAATGTAAGAATGGAACTCTACCTTTAATAGCACTAAGATGTGCAACAGCACCAAGATCCATAACTTCTTGAACATTACTAGAACATAGCATAGCGAATCCAGTTTGACGACATGCATATACGTCAGAGTGATCACCAAAGATTGATAATGCATGAGTTGCTAATGCACGAGCAGATACATTAAGTACGCAAGGTAATAATTCACCTGCCATTTTGTACATATTTGGTATCATTAACAATAAACCTTGAGAAGCTGTGAAAGTTGTAGTTAAAGCACCAGCTGCTAAAGAACCATGTACTGTACCAGCTGCACCTGCTTCAGATTGCATTTCTGTTACTTGAACTTCGTGTCCAAAGATATTTTTTCTACCTTGGGCAGCCCAAGCGTCGGTTACTTCAGCCATGTTTGATGATGGTGTAATTGGATAGATAGCTGCAACGTCAGTAAAGGCATATGATACATGAGCGGCAGCGGTATTTCCATCCATGGTTTTCATTTTTCTAGCCATGATATATTATCCTCCTTAAAATCCTAGCAACCAAAAAAAACGACTATAGGGTAACAAATATAAATTACCCAATAGGCCTTATAGTTGCAAAAAATGTATGAATGTATTTAAAAAAATACTCACTTAGAGAATATCACTATTCGACACATGTGTAAAGAGTTTATTCCAAATAATATGTTAAAATTACATATAAAAATTATTAATTTACTAATTTATATAGTAAAATAGAAATAATAAGAGAATAATAATATATTTTATAAGGAATATTTTTTGAATGAAATGATATGATATAAAATAGCTTAAATGTCATTAAAAGATGCAAAAGTTGGTAACATATTATAGGATTTTAAGGTACAAATTAAAGATAAGCTCAATATACTAAATTAATTATTTAAAATACAAGTGATTATGTAATGATATAACCCTGTCAATAATACAGTATGTTAATTAGGTAATTAATATATTTCGACTATATGAAAGAGTATAAATATTGACTAGACGATTGCGAAGTTCAAAAATAATATATATTTGGGATACAACTTATACCTTTCTGGCTCAAAAGTTATGCAGTAGAAGCATTGGAGCAGAGGAAGTCGTATAATAGGTTTCACAAATCAAAATACTTGATGTTTCGCAATTGCTTTTCAATATAGATAAGAAATAGGAAGCCAATGAATAGGAAACTTTCTAACATTTATAAATTGATTAAATATAGGAAGAATAAATATGATATTTTTACTTAAAATAGTCATATTTTATTAAGAAAGTAGAGTTTTTATAAGGAATGTAGGTAGTACGTTTTAGTTGACAAGGGTTGGTTGATACGTTATAATACTTTGAATGTATCGATATTTTGATAATGATGGAGGAAGGGTGTTTAGTATGGTAGATAAGAAAAATATATTAACCTATGAAGGATTAAAATTATTAGAAGAAGAGTTACAAGATCTTAAAGTAAATAAAAGAAAAGAAGTAGCTCAAAAAATAAAAGAAGCCAGAGAACAAGGTGACTTATCTGAAAATGCAGAGTACGATGCAGCGAAAGATGAACAAAGAGAAATTGAGGCTCGTATTGAAGAGATAGACAAAATACTTAAAAATGCTGAAGTAGTTATCGAAGATGAAGTTGACGTTGATGTTATAAATATTGGATGTAAAGTTACAATTCTCGATTTAGAATATGATGAAGAAATGGAATATAAAATTGTTGGTTCCACAGAAGCGAATAGCTTAAAAGGAAAAATATCCAATGAGTCTCCTGTTGGCAGAGCATTAATCGGAGCAAAGGTTGGTGAAACCATTACAGTTGATACACATTCTGGAATGCTTCAATATAAAATATTAGAAATACAAAAATCAAACTAAGAGACTTTAGGTACATTAGATAGAAAGGGTGAATGATTGTGGCAGAAGAAAATAATTTGGTAAGCACAGAACAAGATTTGAACGAACTCTTAAAAATAAGAAGACAGAAATTAGCGGAACTTAAAGAGAATGGGAAAGACCCATTTCAAATCATGAAATATGATG
>JAFAEB010000415.1 GCA_023424235.1 Bacillota bacterium | reverse complement strand
GCTCTAATGCTTGCTCTTTTATTTGATTTAATTGATTATCGATATCTTTTTTAAGAGCAGCTAATTGTTCACTAGCTAAGCTACATTTTTGCTGTAAGAGATCACTCTGATTTTTAAGTTCTTCTAATTCCTCTTTCGTTGGTGCTTGTCTTGTTATCTTAGCTGGAGATGGATGTTGTGTAGAACCACATACAGGACACTTCTCATTCTCCTTTAACATTTTTGCTAAAACACCTGCTTGCTCATCTAGATAAGTATGATAACTTTCATCATATTTTTCCTTCATCGCACGATATTTTTTACTTAGATCCAGATAGCTAGATTCTTCTTTTTCTTTACCTTTTAACAAGGATTCCAGTTTCCTAAGCTTATTTATGGTATCACTTACTCTTTTCTCTTGTTGCTTAAGTTCACTTACTTCTTTCTTTAATTTTTCTAATATAACTTTAGAATCCTTTAATTCTTCATATCTTAATTTACAATCGTTAAGTCTATTTTCCAGCTTCTTTATATTCTCATCTGTGCGAATTCGACTTTCCTGGTATTCTATTTGCAAAGACTTTTTCTTATCAAGTTCACTTACATATTTCTTAAGCACATCATACTCTTTTAAATTATTTTCTTTTTGCATGATTTGAAATTGTAGTTTTTCAATATCTGCTTTTGTAGCCTCTGCTGCTTTATATTCCTCTTCTTTTTCAATTAAGATAGGATCTAATCCTTCTTTACTTAAGTTAGCCTCATATAAGCTTTGCTTTAACTTATTCGTTTCTTTTCCAACGGCTAATTTTACTGTAACTGACTTGTATCTTACCTCCAAGTCCTCTTTCCTCTTATCATACTCTAATATTAAGGCTTTATCCTCCTCAATTAGAGTCTTTAGGGCTTCAATAATTTCACTTGTTTGAAGCTGGTCTTTCTTTGCTTTTTCAATGACATCATATAAAACATGTTCTTCATTCACTACAATACCTTCTACATATTGCTTTACACTCTTTTTAAGTTCCTCGCATAATTTAGATGCTTTACTCAATTCTTCTTTAAACTTATCTTGTAGAATTTGATAATACTTTGTATTAAAGATTTCACGAAATATTTTTTGTCTTTCCTCCGTTGAAGCTAATAAAAGTTTTAAGAACTCCCCTTGTGCAATCATAGCAATCTGTGTAAACTGATTCCTGTCAATACCAATAATCTCTCTTATTCCTTGAGTAACTTCTTTTGTCTTTGTTACAATTCTTCCGTCTGGATAGATAAGCTCGGCATCCGCTGCCTCTTTCGTCATTTTATCCCCACGCTTTGAAGGTCTTTCATACTCTGGATTTCTTTTAACCTTATATCTTAAATTTCCATATTCAAATTCTAGTTCTACAAAGGTTTTTGTTATTTCATCTGCATATTTACTACGAAAGGCATTCGCTTCACGATTATTTCCGCTAGCTTCTCCATATAAGGCATAGGTTATGGAGTCAAATATAGTGGTTTTACCTGCTCCTGTATCCCCAGTAATTAGGTATAATCCGTGATTCCCCAAACGTTCTAAATCAAAAACAGTTTCTGTTGCATATGGTCCAAAGGCACTCACTACTAATTTGATTGGTCTCATTTTTCTCCCTCCCAAATAGATTCGATAAATTTCTCTACTAACTCTTTTTGCTCCAAAGAAAGTTCCTTACTATTCTGTAAATAATAAAACTCTGAAAATAACTCTAGCGGTGTTTTTTGCTCTACATGTGTAGCCCCTATGATTTGGTGGTTATTTCTCGTTCTAGTATTATCGTACTCTAGCTTCATAATGTTTTTATATATTACTCGGAGTTTATTTATGGCATCTGGTATATCATCCTCATCGGTTAGAGTTACATGATAATAATCCTCTTTATTAAGAGAATCATAATAAGATTTTAGGGTGAGTTCCATATAAGTACCTTTAATTTTTTTCATATCCCTAAGTGGAATTAGTGGTACGGTTCTAATCTCTAAATTACCTTTTTCCATCATCTCTAATACAGTTACTGATTTTACATGGTTAGCTTCTGAAAATGAATATTTTAATGGGGTTCCACAGTACCTTATGGTATCCCTGCTAACCTTTTGCGGACCATGTATATGTCCTAGGGCAACATAATCAAAATCATCAAATAGAGAAGCATCCACGTTATCAGAGCCACCAACAGATAATTCTTCCGAATCACAAGTCTCGGCACCTGTTACAAATTGATGCGTAATCATAATATTCCTCTCCTGCTTGTCCACCTCCATTGCTTCTATTGCTAATCGAACAGCATCGGAATAGGTGCTAATTTCTTCTTCAAAAAAACTTCTAACGTGTATAGGCTTTATAAACGGAAGCATATAAAAATTAATTGCCCCATACTTATCCTCTAATACAATTGGTGTAATCTCTTTTTTATATACTGGAGACACATAAACACCTTTACTATTCATCAATCTACCACCAAATGCAATTCTCTCAGCAGAATCGTGATTGCCGCTAATGATAAAGGTTTTAAGCTCTCTATTTGCAAGTCGAACTAAAAATTCATCAAATAATTGTACTGCTTCTGCAGATGGTATCGGTTTATCATATACGTCTCCTGCAATAATTACTGCTTGAGCATTCTCTTCATCAATGACTTGTAATATTTTTTTTAATATGTATTTTTGATCTTCTATCATAGAGAACTCATTTACACGTTTACCAAGATGAAGATCCGATAGATGTATAATTCTCATTAAAACCACCCTTTCTTATCAAACTTTCCTTACATATAATAAAAGCATTTCTGCTATTTTTTCTAACACATCTAGCTATATCGTTTGAAGTCAAAGGAACAAGTCAGATGGGAAAATATTAAAATTAATTATATCACAGAACATATGTTTTTTCTATTAATTTTATCTTTCCTTGAAATGAAAATATATCCTATACCTACAAAAAAACTCCTAGTGGATTCATTAAAACCCATTAGGAGTTGTATTGCTTGAGCCATCGCTCATAATTTTTTTTATCCATCCTCTATACCGCAATCTTTTGCTTATAGATAATACGTTGAATACTCTTCTCTGATAAAAAATATTTGCTTGATAATTCTAAGACGGTATATCCTCTTTGATAATCTTCAAATATGTTTTGATTTCTCTCTTCTAATTCTTTACGAATTCGGGTCTTTTCTCCCCACTCACGTCTCTCATTATCTTTTCGTGGTATATAGATATATTCACCATCCACATAATTTTGTATTAATTCTATAATCTCCAATGGCAGAACTAATTCTGCTTTTCTATAGCCCATAATGCCCTCCTAAATAATGTTCTTTTAGGAATAGCAATAGCTATAACATAATATTTTTATAAAATGCAATAGCTACTGCTATGCATTCATTATATTTCTTCTCGTTCTCATATAACAATCTCCTTATATACAGTTTTTACTATTATCTACGTTGATTATAGCATAGTATATAAAATTTGGAAATAGAAATTTCAAAATACTATAAAATCACTTTATATGCTTAGCCATTCTTCCATTAGAATTTCTAATTCTCTACTAAACTCTTCTTTCTGGGTATATAGTTTACTTAATTCCTCAAAATCACGACTATATAACTCCATCTTCATCTCAGTATCAATAATCTTACTTTCAATTTCCTTAATTTTATCTTCTATCTTAGAGTTTTTAATATTATTTTGCTTTTTTTCTTTACTATTATCTATCTTTTTATCTTTGCTATTTGTTATCTTTTTTTCAGTATGAACAGAAGCATTTATCTCTTTATCTTTCTTTGCTGTTCCTTTTTGCATTACACTGTTATTTGTCTGTGTATTACTTAACTGACTCGTGCCTTTTTTATCTAACTCTTCCCTAAAATAATCATAGTTCCCCAAATAACATTGAAATTTATTATCTTCTATGTTTATTACTTTATCAGCAATGTTATTGATAAAGTATCTGTCGTGAGATACAAAGAATATAGTTCCCTTAAAATTTGATAAAGCTTCCTCTATGGTTTCTATGGAATTAATATCCAAATGATTCGTTGGTTCGTCTAGTATAAGGCAATTTACATCAGTAAAAAGCAACTTACTTAACTTTAATCGGTATCTTTCTCCACCAGAAAGATATTTTACTCTTTTAAAAACATTACTTCCATAAAATATAAACTTTGCTAAATATTCACGTGCCTTTCCTAAAAGAATTGGAATATCCTCTCGAAAGTAATCAAGTACAGTAATTTCTTCGTCATCAAAGGTAACATTCTGTGGTAAATAAGCTAGATTTACATTAGTACCTAGAATAAGTTCACCACTATCTACTGTACTCTCACCTAAGAGCATTTTTATAAAAGTTGATTTACCACAGCCATTAGGTCCAATCATTGCAACTCTCTCACCATACAAAACTAATAGCTCCGCTTGATTAAATAAGGTTTTATCATCAAATTTTTTTGAAAGATTATTTGCTTTAATAACCAATTTCCCGGATCTTTCCCCAGTCTTAATATCTAGATTCATCTGGCTCTTCGTTTTCGGCTTATCGACTCTTTCTAGTTTATCAAGTTTAATTTGCATACTAGCAGCCCTTTTGAAAAACTTATTATTATCCGCCTTTTTCGCCCATTCTCTTAATTCCTTTATTGATTGCTCCATACTACTTATGGTCTTTTGCTGTTCCTTAAAATCATTATACTGTATTCTTAATTTCTCTTCCTTTTGTAGCATGTAACTAGAATAGTTTCCAATGTAAGAGTTGGATACTTTATTTTCAACTTCAATTATCTTGGTTGTAATATGATCAAGAAAATATCTATCATGGGATACAACTACTACAATTCCCTTATAACTTTTAATGAATTCTTGTAGCCACTCAACAGAATCCATATCTAGGTGATTGGTAGGTTCATCTAATAATAAAACATCAAAGGGTTCAACAAGTAGTTTACCAAGAAGTACTCTTGTCTTTTCTCCCCCACTTAAAGACTGAAAATCTTGATCTAATAAGTTTTCATCTAACTTTAGACCTGTACAGATTTTGCTTAACTTTTCATGAGTTTCGTAGCCACCTTTCATTTCATACAGCTGCATCAATTCACTATATTTATCTAAGGTTCTATTTAAGGCCGCACCTTCTTGGTTCGTCATATCCATCTCGAGTTCATGCATTTGCTCTTCTAGGTCATAAACTTCCTTAAAACTTAGGTTTAGAACATCATTCACCTTTAAATTATCCTCATATTGAGGTATTTGCTCTAAATAAGAGCATTTCGTACCTTTTGAAATCTTAACGAAACCTTCATCATACCCTGGTGGTACTGGTGCATATGGATATCCTGCACAATGATTCAGCTTTAGAATCCCAGCAATTAATTTTAGAATTGTCGTTTTACCACTACCATTATCACCTATAATACCTACAATATCCCCATCATTTATCTGAAATGATACATTTTTTAGAACAAGAGTGGTATTCATATATTTTTTCACACCGTCAAAGGTAATCTCATTCATTTAATTCATCTCCCTTTTTGAATCAATAACTTAAAATCTATTATAAACAGATAGCTATTATCTTTTATTGTCTTTCACAATTAGAATATAGCATATGATTCATTAGGAGCATACCTCATACATTTCTCATAAAAAAGCTTGAGATAGCGACATATAGCTTTTCTTAGCTTATAAAGTTAAAAAAGCTGCTGCATAAGAAACCTCATTAACTTCTCTAAGAGTTAATAAGATTTCTATGCAACAGCTATTCATTGTTTTACGATATGAATGATTAACTTATTTGAACAAATTTTGGAAGATTTAAGCCATTAATTCTTCCATCTCATCTAATAAGCTAGCAAACAATTGTAACGCTTCATTTACTGGGGTTCTTGTACTCATATCAACTCCAGCTTTCTTTAATAATTCTATGGAATAATCTGAACTACCACCACTTAAGAACTTATTAATATAATCATCCACTGCTACCTTACCTTCGTTTAAGATTCTACGTGATAATGCAATTGCCGCAGAATATCCTGTTGCGTATTGGTATACATAGAAGGAATTATAGAAATGTGGTATTCTAGCCCATTCCATATCGATTTCTTCATCAATAATGATATCATCACCAAAATACTTGGTAACAAGATCACGATAAATTTGGCATAAAATATCAGCAGTTAAGGACTCTCCATCCATAACTTTACCATGAGTAATCATCTCAAATTCAGCAAACATGGTTTGTCTATATAGGGTAGTTCTAAATTGTTCTAAGAAATGATTGATTAAATAAGCTCTTTCTTTCTTATCAGTTGTTTTCTTTAATAAATAATCCATTAATAATGCTTCATTACAAGTAGATGCTACTTCTGCAACAAAAATTGTATAACCAGCATAATTAATTGGTTGGTTCATATCTGAGTGATAGCTATGAAGTGCATGCCCCATTTCATGAGCTAAAGTAAATACGTTATCAAGATTATCTTGATAGTTTAAAAGTACATATGGATGAGTTCCATATGCGCCCCATGAGTAAGCACCACTACGCTTTCCTTCATTCTCATATACATCAATCCATTTATTATCAAAGCCCTCTTTTAATCTCTTTAAATAGTCTTCTCCTAATGGTTGTAGGCCATTGTACACCATTTCCTTAGCTTCTTCATAATTAATTTTCATATCAACATCACCAACAATCGGTGTATATAAATCATACATATGAAGTTCAGGAAGGTTAAGTAGCTTCTTACGTAGAGAAACATAACGATGCATAAGTGGTAAATTATCATGTACTGCTTCAATTAAATTAGTGTATACTTCTAAAGGTACATTACTTTGATCAAGAGCTCTAGCCATAGCATTTGGATATTTTCTCACTTTAGCCATAAACGCTTCTTGTTTTAAGTTCGCTACATAGGTTGCTGCTAATGTATTTCTGAATTTCTTGTATACTGAATAAATACTCTTAAATGCATCTCTTCTAACTCTTTGATTGGAACTATCTAAGAACATACCAAATCTACTATGAGTTACATCAACTAAATCACCATTTTCATCCTCGATTTGAGGGAACTTAATGTCAGCATTGTTAAACATGGAAAAAATATTACTTGGAGCTTCAGCCATTTCACCAGCGCTAGCAACTATTTCCTCCATTTCTGCTGATAAAGTATGAGGCTTCTTTCTAAGAATTTCATTTAATTCAAATTCATATAGCTTTAATCCTTCATTTTCATTTAAAAATTGATTCAGCTTTCCTTCTTCTATCCCTAAAATCTCAGGAGTAGCAAAGGATAATGCACTTTCTAATAAAACACCAAGGGAACTTGCACGACTTTGAAAATCTTGATAGGTACTAACAGAAGTATCCTCATGATATTTTTGATGTGCGTATACATAAACACGCTCAAAATGTAAGGATAATTTATCTTTTAATTTTAAGAACTCTAGTAATGTATGAGAGGATTCTCCTAGCCTACCTTGATACTTTGATATATCCTTAATTAGACCTTTTGTTTCCTCTAGTTCTTTCATCCAATCATCGTCATTTTGAAATAGATCTTCAATTGCCCATTTGTATTTATTATCGATTTCATTTCTCTTTTTTTGCTTATTCATGTGAATGCTCCCTTCTTAAATGTATCGTATCTTTATATAGGTTAATTTATCCTATAATTGATATTTTTAGTATTCTTGTCTATTATATCACTAAATTTACTAAAATAAAACCAAAGTTTAATAGAACAGCTAATTTTAAATATAAGCATATATAGGACTAAAGTTAAATAGATTATATAGTAGTACAATCTATTTAACTAACTATAATAATATAAAAATTAGATATTGGAGGAACCATATGCTTAAAATAAATGATGAAAACTCAAACTTTAATTTGATAAATCAAAAACATAGTAAAATTTCTATTTCAAAGATTATTATTCTCTTTTTTTTACTGCTAATTTTAATATACCCCATTTCAGCCTTACAAGGGGCAAAGCAGGGATTATTACTTTGGTTTCATACTGTTTTACCAACACTATTACCTTTTATTATTTTATCAAATTTAATCATACGTTTAAAAATAACCAATTACCTTAGTAAACTATTATATCCCATTTTCCATTTCCTATTTGGTGTAAGCTATGGAGCATGCTATCCAGTCTTAATTGGATTTTTATCAGGTATACCAGTAGGTGCAAAGTCTGTAGCAGAATTGGTGAAAGATAAAAGTATAACTCTAAGAGAAGGACAATTTTTATTAGGTTTATGTAATAATGCTAGTCCAATGTTTATAATGAGCTTTATTGCTATATCTCAATTAAAGGTTGCTAATTTAAGATTTGTTTTACTTGGCATTCTGTATGGCTCTGCTATTCTCTCAAGTTTACTCTACTTTAAAGTAATCGATAGGATACGTTGCTTTTTAAATCCAAGTTCCAATAATCATAGTATGTTATCAGTAATGTCTTTTGAAGAAACTGAAACAAGAAAAATGAATAAATTTGATTTTCGAATGCTTGATTCATCCATTATGGATGGCTTTGAAGTTATTACGAAGGTAGGCGGGTATATAATACTCTTCTCCATTCCTGCTAAAATAATCATTGATTTATTTTCAGGGGATAATGCATTGATTTTATTTATTATAGGTATTTTAGAAATTACTACGGGGATTAATAGTATAGCAGAATCAGGATTAGACTTTAACTTAAAAATAGTCTTGATCACCATGTTAACAGCCTTTGGTGGACTCTCTGGATTGGCCCAAACTAAAAGCGTTATCAATGATACAAGACTATTAATAGGAACTTATTTAAAAGTTAAAGTTCTACAGATGTTAATTGCATTTTTTATTATATTTTTATATGTACGATTTATTATCGTTTAACTATTCAATATTATCTATAAATGTATTTTCATCAAAGTTAAAATCTTCTTCTGTATAAGCATTGTCATCATTTGAATATACATTTGTAACTTCCTCTTCATACATAACATTTGTATTACTAAGTTCACGTTTATTATTTGCTATAATGTCAAGATTACCTCTTAATGCTTCTAATAGACCCTCATACTTAGCTTTTGTACTTTCAAATGCATTTAAAAAGATACTTTCAGCATTACTAAGCATATCTTCTGTATATGCAAATGCACCGGAACGAATCTGCTCAGCATCCATTTTCGCCTGAGTAATAATTCTCTCTGCCTCTTCATTTGCTTGGTTTACTACTTCATTTGCTTGATAATACGCTTGTTGCATAATTTCATGTTGATCAATAAGAGAATGTGCTTTCGCATCCGCATCTGCCATTATGGTAGATGCTTTTTCTTCTGCATCTGCGATAATAGCATCTCGATTGGCAATAATTTTTTGGTACCTCTTTATTTCATCCGGTGTTCGTAATCTTAATTCATCCAATAAATCATACAATTCATCCTTTGGAACGATTACTTTGGTTGTTGATAAAGGTTGCATTCTACAACTTTCAACGAATTCGTAAATATCTTCAATTAATTGCTCAATTCTGCTAGCACCCATATTATACTCTCCTTGTCCGATTAAATTTATCATAGATAGTCTTAACTATACACTCAGGTACAAATTGACTAACATCTCCCCCATAACTTGCTATTTCTCTAACTGTACTTGATGAAAGGTAAGCATATTCCACACTTGTAGTTAGAAATACAGTGTCTACCCTTGGATTTAACTTATGATTCGTTTGAGCTAATTGAAGCTCATATTCAAAATCAGTTATTGCTCGTAATCCTCGTACTAAAATATTAGCATTCTTTTCATCAGCAAAGTCTACTAAAAGCCCTTGGTATGATTCTATTTCAACATTATTAATATCTTTTGTAATTTCTTTTAAAAATTCTACTCTCTCATCTGTCGTATAAAGTGGTGTTTTTGAGCTATTCTTTAGCACACCAATTATTAGCTTATCAACTAATTTAGCTGAACGCATAATAATATCAATATGTCCAAATGTTACTGGATCAAAACTGCCTGGATAAATACCTATTCTCATGATATAACCTCTTCTTTTTTAGCTTAACTCAATAAATACATGCTTGTTGGTCTTGTACTCTTTTTCTTTATACACACTAAATTTTGTGTCTTGTAAAAAGTCAAAACTTGTCTCAAGTGAGGCTTCAACAATAATAATAGTATTTATATATATAATATTTGCATTGTTTAATGCTTCAATAATCGTTTTTTCATGACCCATATTGTAAGGTGGGTCTAAAAAAATAATATCAAATACTTTTCCTTGAACTTCTAAGGCACGTATAGAAGAAAGAGCATCCATAAAAAGAACATCTCCTTCGTTTAAAAGATTTGTCCTTTTTAAATTTTCTTTAATGCAATCAACAGCTGCCTTGTTGTTCTCAACAAATACACAGCTTCTAGCACCTCTACTTAATGCTTCTATTCCTATTCCACCGCTTCCACTAAATAAATCTAGAAAATCACAATCACTTAGTTTTGGTGCTATCATATTAAATAATGTTTCTTTTATTCGATCTGTAGTTGGTCTAGTACTTAGGCCATCTAGAGTCTTTAATTGTAATCTTTTTGCTTTACCTGCTATTACTCTCAAATCTAATTCCTTCCTACATAGACAAAATCTATTCTATTCTGAATGATATGTTACTTAAATATTACGTTTCATTATTATATATCTTTTACATGTATAATATAAATATTACGTTTCATTACTGTGTATAGGTATTACATTTATAAATTTAAACTAATTATTACATTTCATTATTCCCTATAAGTTTTAACATAATTGAATTATTCTAATATTATTGTAGTATTTAATAATCTTTTGTCAACCCGTAAATTGTACTCAGTTGGTTCATTTTGCTTAAATCATCATTTTATTTTACCTTAAATAATCTGAGAATTCAACAATTTTTTCAAAATTATATTAATCCACAACAAGATTAGTAAGTATTTTTTACACAAATACTTGATAAAACATATGTCACTTTTAATAAACTATTATATCTAAAAAATAAAATTAGAAGGTTGAATAACAACCTTCTAATTTTATTAGTACTTATACTAATTTGTATCTTGTACCTGTTTACATCTATTTTGTATTATTGACCAATCATACGTTTTTGTTGTTCGGCAATCATTTTCTTAACCATCATACCACCAACGCTACCGTTTTGGTAGGAAGTTAAGTCACCATTGTAACCTTTCTTTAAAGGTACACCAATTTCATTTGCTACTTCATATTTGAATCTGTCTAAAGCTTCTCTTGCTTCAGGTATTTCTGCTCTGTTTCTACTTGCCATAATAAACTCCTCCATTCTTCATTTCAAACCCTATATTGTAATGTTTTTGTGTGTGGTTTAAAATAATTTGTGTTGTTGTTTGTTACGATATTATTGTGTGTAGAATTCTTTATAATAATCAGGTAATTTTTACAATAAAAAAATTAACTATAGAGTAATAACAGTAGAATCAATATCATAATTAATTTAATAATTATTTTTATTTCTTTAATTTAATTAAATAGCTTTCATAGTACTTCTCATTCTCTTTTGGACTATAAAATACCATATCACCTAGTGATTTTAATAGGTCATCATTAACAGCAGTAAACTTGTCGTATTCTAGCTTTCCAACATAAATATATTCTATATCATACTTATCAATTAATGATTGAACCTCATCATAATCTTTAGAGGTATAGATGGTCTTAATGTCATTAACTCTCTCATCTACAAGATTGGTATCACCTCTCCATAACCATTCATGAACATACCAACCAAGAACAGTTGGCAAGCCAGTTATAACCGATATTCTTCCATGGTCAGAATAACTATCTCCATTGGCTTCTAATATAACTGGTGTACCTTTTATGTTTTCATTCATCCAAGTAACCGCTAAATGATCATCCGCCATAGATGTTTCCATAAATTTTGCTGCATCAATACCTTTATAATTTTCTGTTTTAAATATATTTCCATACCAAGCTGAAATAGATACTTTTGCATATGGTATTGTTAATAGAAATAGAATAAGGCCAACAAAACCAAGTGTCCTATTCCAATGATATTCTTTAAAACGTATAAATTTAATAAAAATAAAGGACATAGCGATAGCAAATAAGGTAAAAGCTTGATAAGTTAATTTAAACTTCGTAGTTGCACGTTTATAATCCCCAGAATAAATATCTTTCACATAGATAATTTCTGGTATTAGCACCAAACCGATAGCACATAAACCAATGGTTAATATAAATAAATCTTCCGTATTCATTTTATTTATAAATAATAAGAAATGATTTTTTATAGCCCCATCATCTATTTTTAAATTATTATTCGTATGATTGAGCTTATCTTTATAAGTAGATATTTGATGTATCAAGAAAGCACTTACCATTAAAATTGGTAAACCCCATAATATTATTAATTGATAGATAGGTGTACGATTCTCACTAAGTTGAATATCAGTCGCTATTTGGTCAAAACGCAATGTAAATGGTAAAGCGATTAATTTAGCCATAGCAATTACAAGCAAACCTTGAAGAGCAGTGACTTTAAATACTTCAATAATCGATTTACATTGTTTCATGTTCATAAATAGAATGATTGCACCAGCTACTACATAATAAAACGGAAAATCCCAAAAATTTGTAGTGTGAAACAAGCCAATAAAAAAACTTATTATAATAATATGTGGATTTAAAATTTCTTTTAAGTACTTAAAAATCGTTTCTTTCTTATCCAAATTAGTATTAACTGTATGATCTAATATATTTTTTTTATATAAAACATAAGCATATAGGATCCCTATTACTGTTAATACAAATATTAAGTTTATTACATGAGCATGTAAATCTCCTAATACAAATGAATAGTTGGGAAATTCATGTATGGTTTTATCCTTTGTTTCTGGATGATATCCTATATACCTAGTAGAATTCGGGAACCAATATTTATCTGTATTTTCTAAACCTAGTATTTCTTTTAGAATAGGAACAAAATAATAAAACACAGTAAAGTGTAAATTGCCAGCTAATGATACTCCACTACCTGCAAGTAAACCTGCTATTATAGGTGCTACCTTTCTTAATTTCTTCTTTTGACTTTGATAATAATTTATTGTTACATTATATAGAATACTAAATGGCAACATAAAGCCAAGAGCAGAGATTGTCATAAGCATAAGATTATAACCTACATTTACAGAAACCTGTGATAATTTAGTCATAAAGGTTGCTAAATATTGACCTACATAATAATAATTAATCGTGTTACCAGCAAACCACAAATCTTTCGGTGGCATATACTCTGCACGCATCATGGCAGTCATAAAACCAAAGTCCATAAATTTTTCTGTGCCATGTGCCTCAGGCTTAAACCCACGTATATAAACCCAAATTAAAAATAGAAGAAAAAACATTATTTCTTCTGTTAGAATAAGATTTAGTCTATCCCTTGTGAAAGTATTCCTCACATTCTTTTTCTTCTTAAAATATCTGTAAATAAATAAGTTTCCTAAAATACAAAGTAAGACAACTATAATGCAGGATGCTGAAGTAAATTTAAGTATTTTAAGGGAGGACATAAACCACATAAGATAACCCGCTATCGCTAGTCCTATTGTTTTAGAAAACAAATAACCTTTATCATAAAAATATTCAAAGAGAGTATTTGTTAAAGGCAAAAATATAATACCTAGGGCAAATAATACAAACCACCAGGTCATAAAGTAATGAAAATCACCTTTAAGAAGATAACTAGCACCAAATGTTAATAGAATAAATAGTATAATACCACTACTAAATTTAATTAAATCCTTCATCATTGCTCCTTTTAATTCATAATTCCTTAGCTTAGCTTGCGAAACATGAAGTACTTATAAGATTAAATTTACGCAATTACTTATCAATATAACGATTTAACTTAATAAAATCTTTATAAGCTTTTTTCCCAAT
Organism: Bacillota bacterium; assembly: GCA_023424235.1. Lineage (GTDB taxonomy): Bacteria > Bacillota > Clostridia > Lachnospirales > Lachnospiraceae > Anaerocolumna. Next base: position 20,514 of record JAFAEB010000415.1, on the reverse strand, counting down.
TATAAAAATTTTTTTCATATTTATCGAATTAACTCCACCTTGTCTTGGTCTGAAGGTTATTGGTAAGTACTTAACCTTTAATTTCTTTTTTGCATATATAACAGAAACAATTACGTTTGATAAATTATAATCTTTCGGTATTAGCTTAATATTTTCTTTCAATGTCTTTGCATCCATTAATCGAAATGGAGTATTCGAATCTTTTATATTCACATGGAAGCATATTAATAATACCATTTTTAAAATTTTTGTAACTAAAATTCTACTTAAACCATCTTGTCGGCCTTTTCTATGACCAATAATCATATTAAAGTCATTTCTTAATGACCAAAAATCAAAGAACTCACTTGGAAGGGTCTGACCATCTGAATCTGTTTGAAATATGTAATCAGCTCCGCAAGTGATGGCATGATGATACCCATACAAAACGGTAGCACCATGACCACCGTTTTGCTTTGTTAAAGGATTAAAAAAAGGTCTTTTCTTAGCCTCATTACACATAATTGAATAGGTATTGTCCTTACTACCATCATCAATTATAAGCAATCGGCTTTCATTACCTATCTTCTCCACAATTGGATACCAATCATTTATTACATTTAGGATATTTTCTTCTTCATTATAAGCTGGAATTATAATATAAAGCTTATCCATTTAATCCTCCCTTAATAACGTCTTTATAAATGTAGAGTGCTCTTCGAACAACCGCATCCATATTATAATAACGATATTCCGCTAAGCGGCCTACAAAAATTACTTTATCATCTTTTTTACTCTCTTCTTTATATAAATTGTATCTTTCTCTATGTTCTTTTGCAGGGAATGGGTAATAAGGTTCACCTTCACTACAAGGATATTCCTTCATTATGGTTGTAACTTTGCTATCTTGCCCTGTTAATTTCTTAAACTCTGTAATCCTAGTAAAATCATAATCATTTGGATAATTAACAACTGGCGCTTCTTGATATGAATCCATATAATAAGTCTCATATTCAAACTTTATACTTCTATATTCCAGTTTTCCGAACTTATAATCATAAAAGTAATCGGCAGGTCCTGTATAAATTAGCTTTTCATACTCAATATCGTTTATGATTTCTTTATAGTCTGTATTAAGCATAATTTTAATATTTTTATTCACGATCATGTTCTCGCACATTTTTGTATAACCATGTTTTGGCATACCTTGATACTTATCACTAAAATATCTTGTATCTCTATTATATCTTACTGGGATTCGTGATATAACAGAAGTATCTAACTCTGAAGGATCAACACCCCATTGCTTCTTTGTGTAAGTTTCAAATATTTTTTCATAAATATCAACTCCAACCTTACTTAAAGCAACATCCTTACTCGTTTTAATTTCATCAATTGCTACTGCTTGCTTCTTTAAGAATTCTTCTAATTCATCACAGTCTAAGTTCAAATTATATAACTTATTTATAGTTTCTACGGTTATTGGCATTGGAATAAGATTACCATCAACATAAGTTAATACTCTATGCCAAAACATATGCCATGATGTAAACTGACTCAAATAATCAAATACTTCTTTATCATTTGTATGAAAAATATGTGGGCCGTAATTGTGTATTAGTATTCCATGTTCGTTATAAGAATCATATACATTACCACCTATGTGAGCTCTTTTTTCAATTACAAGAACTTTTTCGTTAAGATCATTGGCAATTCTTTCTGCAAGTGTTAACCCAGCTAGCCCCGAACCAACTATAACATATTTATATTTCATAAAAATACCTCCTTTATATCATCACCTAATTAAGGAAAAGCTATGGTATGACCATAGCTATAAAATTAGAGTAATTAAACATCTGTAATTATTTCTTTTTTATCCTTTATACACTTGGATACTAGATACCTTGGTCTTTCTTTAACCTCATGATATATTTTAGTTAAATAAATTCCAATAATACCAAGGCTTATCATAATACAACTACCTATAAACAACAATAAAAGTATTATTGTCGTTATTCCTCCAACAGCATATCCAGCAATCTTCATATATATAGTTTGTATACCTATTATGAATGAGATAACAAGTAAGATACCACCAAGGAAGCTAATAAAGTGAAGTGGAACTGTGGTATAGGAGGTAATAGCATTAACTGCTAGCTTTAGTAAACGAAGGAAAGACCATTTCGTTACTCCATCCACCCTTTCACTTACATCAAATGGAATTTGCCTTCTTGAAAATCCAACCCAGGCTGACATTCCTCTAAAAAACGTGGTTCTTTCGGATAATGTTTTCCAAGCTTTCACTACTTTCTTGTCCAATAATTTAAAATCCGAAGCTCCCGTTAAATCAATAGAGGATGTTTTGTATATAAATTTATAAAAAGTCTTAGCGCATATCCGATATAATAGTTTTTCATTCCCTCTTTTATTCTTTACTCCTTCAACTACATCTACGCCTTCCTCTCGCCATGCCTTGACCATAAGAGGAATCAGTGAAGGTGGGTGTTGTAAATCAGCATCCATAACAATTACCATATCACTATCTGAACATTCAAGTCCTGCACAAAGTGCAGCCTCTTTTCCAAAGTTCCGACTAAGCCTTATGGCAATTATTGCATCATCTTCCATAGCAAGATAAGTTAGCTTTTCCCAAGTTTTATCCTTAGATCCATCATCGATTAAGATAAAGCGATGATTAATCTTGTTCTCTAGTAAAATTTTTTTAATTATACCAATTGAGTTAATAATATGAGTCTCTTCTTGATAAACCGGTATAACTACATCTAATCTAGCATTTACATTTCTATAATCTACATAACTCATAGTTTTATCCTATATAGATTTGCCCTTCTTTAAGAATAGTAGAGTTCTTTAAGCTAATTATAAAATTTATGCACTTCTATTATACAATATATTTCCATAAATAGATAGAGTATTTTCTTAACTACAAGGTAGTAAGAGAAGTGCTCAACACTTTTTCATAAAGTGTTTGATTATTTAATGCAATGGATTCAATCTCTTCTTTTGTTAGGGTTTTAACTGCTTGATTTGCAGCGATTAAGATTGTGGAATCATTGTAGATATCACCAAGTTTAAATTCCATATCGCCACTTTGTCTAATACCAAACATATCTCCTGGACCTCTTAGCTTTAAATCTTCTGATGCTATATAAAATCCATCGTTGGAGGAATTTAGAATTTCTAATCTTTTTTTCGTTTCCTCACTTCTTTGTCCACTAACTAGAATACAGTATGATTGATGGATACCTCTACCAACTCTACCTCTTAATTGATGTAGTTGAGCTAGACCAAAGCGTTCCGCATTTTCAATCATCATAACTGTAGCATTTGGAACATTTACTCCAACTTCTACTACTGTTGTAGATACTAAAACATGTATTTCCCCTTGTGAAAATCGTTCCATTATATCATTCTTATCTTTTGCTTTCATTTTACCGTGCAAATAAGAAACGTTTATGTTATCATTTATGGATTCCTTTAATTTTTCAGTATATTCAAGTACATTTTCCGCCTCAATCGTTTCACTCTCATCTACCATCGGACAAATAACATAGGCTTGTCTTCCACTCATAACTTCTTTTTCAATAAATTTATATGCTGTATTACGATAATTGGTATCAACAACACAATTCTTTATAGGAAGTCTGTTAGCAGGTAATTCATCAACCACAGAAATATCAAGATCACCATACAAGATTATAGCAAGAGTACGAGGAATCGGTGTTGCACTCATCACTAGTATGTGTGGACGCTGACCTTTATCAGATAGGGTTTCGCGTTGCCTTACCCCAAAACGATGCTGTTCATCAGTAACAACTAGTGAAAGATTACTGTATTCCACTTTATCTTGTATTAATGCATGAGTACCTATAATAATATCCACTTTATGATCTCTTATTTTTTCATACGCTTCTTTCTTTTGCTTAGCTGTCATAGAACCTACTAAGAGTATTACCTCTATACCATACAATTTAAACATCTCATTTAAACTCTCAAAGTGTTGTTGCGCTAATACTTCCGTTGGTACCATAAGACATCCTTGGTATCCATTTAATGCAACCATAAATAGTGCTAATGCTGCAAGTATTGTTTTACCAGAACCTACATCACCTTGAACCAAACGACTCATTGACTTGTTACTTAATAAATCTTTTCTTATTTCATCCCATACACGTATCTGAGCCTTTGTTAATGGAAATGGAAGCTTTGATATAAATTCATCACATTCGGTTCGTTCAGTGATATGAAAGGAGTTTCCCACAAACCCTTTCTTCTCTTTTAAGGATAAAAGTGCTAAGGTAAATTGAAAGAATTCGTCAAATACAATTCGTTTTCTAGCATCAATCATAGTATCCCTAGATTTTGGAAAATGAATTTCACTTAAGGCATTTTTTTGCTTCATTAATGAATGTTCTTTCATAATCCTTTTCGGTATGTATTCCTCAGGAAACTCTACCAATGCTAGTGCTTGTTTTATTCCTTTTGAAATCGTATTATTCGTAACACCTTGGGTCAACGGATAAATCGGTTGTAAAATATTCATTTTCTTAGCATATTCTTCTCTCGTATAGATACTAGGCTGTTCGATCACTAACACCCCATTTTTTCGTATCACTTTTCCACGGAAGATAAAATGATAACCCATATATAACTTATTTTTTAAAAATGGCATATTAAACCAGCTTAGATTTAAATAACCGGAGGAATCCTTAACTCTACAACTGATTATCTTTAAGTTTTTTACTTGTTTTATAAGAGGTGTAGACTGAATAGAAGCTTCAATCGAACATATCTTACCTTCTTGAATTGAAGTAATCGGTATTGGTACTTCAAAAGTATCATAATTTCTTGGATAGTGATGAAGCAAATCGTAAACAGAGTATATATTAAGTTTGTTTAAGTCTTTATTCGTTTTCTCACCAATGCCTTTAATAACAGTAATGGGATCATTTAGTCGTACTATTTCTTTCATCCTATAACCTTTCTATAACTAAGAGTCTTCCTTGGCAAACATTCGCACCCAAAGTACCTATCTATGCAACATTCACTAGTTCTTTGCGTATATATCCTGCCTGCAGGTATTTTCTTTGATCATTCGGTGGTATTTCCTATAAGTAATTAAAAAGATTCTCCGAAATCCCTTAAATTCCTTAACAGTAAACCTACTGTTAAGGAGTTCGTGACTCGAAGAATCTTTATGGTTTTATCCAATCTCAATTTTTAAGTTCATTCTTTAGACAATGTTACAGAATTATTCTACTGATAATACATAATAATAGATTGGTTGACCACCATAGTGGACTTCAACATCGATATCAGGATATTCACTCATAACTGCTTCTGATAATTCTTCTGCTGCCTCTTTTGTAATTTCCTCACCATAATAAATACTAATTAATTCGGATTCTTCACTAACTAATCCTTTAATTAAATCAATGGCTGTCTCTGTAATATCAGAACCAACAGAAAGAATTGTCTTATCATCAAGTCCCATAATATTACCTTGTTTAATTTCTTTACCATCTATATTTGTATCTCTTACTGCATAAGTTACCTGACCACTCTTAACTTTTTTAATCTCTTGGAGCATTCTTGTTTCATTTTCAGAAACGCTCTTATCATGAACAAAGTTAATAATTGCTGTAATACCTTGAGGTACCGTTCTTGTTGGAATTACAACGATATTTTTATCTTCGGTTAACTCTTTTGCCTGATTCGCTGCAAGTACGATATTACTATTATTAGGGAAAATGAAGATCGTATCTGCATTAACTTTTTCAATCGCATTTAGCATATCTTCGGTGCTTGGATTCATTGTTTGACCACCTGATATTATATAGTCAACACCTAATCCTTTAAATATTTCATTAATTCCTTCTCCAATGGATACGGAAATAAATCCAACTTCTTTTCTTGGAGCACTTTCTTCTACTTTCGACGCTTCTTCTTTTTGTGCAGCTAATTTAGCTGCATCCTTGATAAGCTTTTCATTGTGCTCTTCTCTCATGTTATCTATTTTCATTCTAGATAGAGAACCATAGGTTAAAGCTCTTTGAATTGCAAGTCCAGGATCATTTGTATGTACATGGACTTTAACAATATCTTCATCTGAAACTACTACTAATGAATCACCAATAGATTCTAAATAAGCTTTAAAATCTAATTCAATTTTATCATTATATTCTTTTTCAACATTTATAATAAATTCAGTACAGTATCCAAATTTAATATCAGCTGTATCAATTTGCTCCATATTAATTTGAACTTCTGGCATCTTTACGCTAGGAGTAACATCAAATGAAACTTCCTTACCAAGTAGAGCATCATATCCGCCTTTTAAGATCTCAAGTAGACCTTGACCACCGGAATCCACTACTCCAGCTTCTTTTAATACTGGTAATAATTCTGGTGTACGAGCTAGAACTTCTTCCATGTGCTTTAATACTTCAGCACCAAAATAAACCAAATCATCTGTTTTAGAAACTAATTCAGCAGCTTTTTCTGCTCCACCACGAGCTACCGTTAGAATGGTACCTTCCTTTGGTTTCATAACAGCCTTATAAGCAGTTTCTACTGCTTTAGCAAATGCATTAGCCATAACAGTAACATTTATTTCATTGTATTCTTTTATTTCTTTACAAAATCCACGGAATAACTGAGATAAAATAACACCTGAATTACCTCTTGCACCACGTAATGAACCACTAGAAATAGCTTTTGCTAAGCTTTCAATCGTTGGCTCTTCAATTCCAGCTACTTCTTTTGCTGCTGACATAATAGTAAGAGTCATATTAGTTCCAGTATCACCATCCGGTACAGGAAATACATTTAATTCATTAATGTATTCTTTTTTTAATTCAATGCTTTTAGCTCCAGCCAAGAACACCTTTTGAAGAGTTTTAGCATTAATTGTATTTATAACCACAAGTTTTTTCCTCCTTAACGAATCGATCTTTAGTCAATGACTCTTACGCCCTCGACAAATATATTTATTTTTGTTACTTCCATTCCTGTAAATTCTTCTACTTTATATTTAACATTACAAATTAAGTTCTCTGCTACAGCTGAAATGCTCACACCATAAGATACGATAATATGCAAGTCTATAATGATTTTATTGTTTTCTACAGTAATGTTAACACCATGACTAAGATTATCACGTTTTAGAAGTTTAACTAACCCATCTTTTACATTAACCGATGCCATACCAACAACACCAAAACACTCTACTGCTGATGATCCTGCATACTTTGCTAACACATCGTTATCTATTAATACTTCACCAATTTGTGTATTCATGTGCCCTTTCATAAGAACCCTCCAATTCTACAATTTATTAGAACAAAACGATACCTTTACAACTGATTATCACCCAATGACTTCTTCATAATAATGATACACCAAATTTAACATCATCTTGCTTATACGTATACCCATTATAACCTTTTTTATTAAAAAATGGAATACTATTTTTAAAATCTACACTTATCAATTAAATTATACCATCTTTTTAGGATAAATATGATATAAACAATATTTTTTTTGCATATATTGATTATACCAAACTATAATTTCCCTTATAAATGGCAATTCCTTGGATGATATTTCGTAGGTATTGGAGGTATAAGTATATGAAGAGAATGTTAGGATTTATATTATTTTGGGTTGCCATTGGCATGACAATTATGTTGTTTATCACTAACGGCATCCTTGCTGTTTGTATTATTATTTTATTTTTAGTTTTAGGTTATAATCTTTTTACATGTTGATACCAAAAAAGGGGTGTCCCTAAAGACACCCCCTTTAAATCAAATTTTCATTAAAAAAATTTGTTAATTACGCGCGTTCAACTTTACCGGATCTAAGACATGAAGTACATACATATGTCTTCTTTGCTGCACCGTTAACTAAAATTTTAACAGATTTAACATTAGCTTTCCACATCTTATTAGATCTTCTATGAGAATGACTCACAGCATTTCCAAAGTGAGCACTTTTTTCACAAATTGCACATTTTGCCATTATTAAAGCACCTCCCTAGGTATAAATTAAGTCACACGACCTGCAAACAAATTCATTCTAGCAGAATATAAGGAAGAATGCAAGAAAAATTTAAAAAATTTGTCCAATTAATATTATTCCAAATAGAATTTTCTATGTTTTAGTCTAATATTATTCTGATTTATCCTTGTGTAATAGCTCACCGTTTATTGCTTCATCCACTTTATCTAAGGATTCTTCCTCTTTACCAAAACCATTTTTAAATTTTGTTATAAAATCAGGTACCATATCGATAATCTTTGATACACTGTCTTGGTTTTTAACATGAACTAAACGTGTACTACCATTTTGAATTACTAATACAGCACTTGGAGTTATCTTTCCACCCATACCACCGCCTGCGTTATTTCTTTCACTTTCTTTTGTATATGCACCTGCACCTACGCCAAAAGTAACATCTACTAAAGGTAAGATAATTGTTCCATCATCAAACTTTACTGCATCACCAACTACAGTTTTTGTAGTTAAGAAGCTGTCCATCCCTTTAAATAATGATTCTACTGTAGCATTGAAATTTACTTCAGACATTATATTTCCTCCTTGAATACTTTAATGTTATTAAATAACTGTTTATTATTCTTGTATAATGCTAATTTAATACCTATTATTAATAATCTTATCGTTCTTAATCGTCCGATTGCCAATAAATTTGCCTTAAATACTTTATCATTAAAATTAGGTGTTATCGTTACATGTTCTCCGTGTAAGCCTATTATGATTGATAATAGCCCAAGAGCCATTCCAGTTAGTGCTGGGTCATCCATACCTAATTCAATTCGTATAACTAACTTTCTTGGCTTAATATGTTTTAATATTTGCCCAATTCCACCAAAGATATTTAGAAATCCATCCTTATTAATCTCATCTTTTATAAAAGCTTTCCCTTTATTAATAATTTCATTTAATCGATTTATTCTTTTTTTCATTTTATCAATCAATGAATAAGCAAATTGCTTTATCTTTGATGGTGTCTCAATCACATGAATAAAAAATGTTTTAATCTTTGTGTAAATCTTCACTATTTTAGACTGAGATTTTGCTTCATTATTTACTTTAGCATTATCATCGATATCACTGATAGGTTTTTCTAGTTTGCTATTCGTTTTTTTGATAGAAGTGTCAGATTGTTCTGTTTCACCCATAGGCTTGTCTTTATTAACATTTGCTTTTTCTATACTAGCCTCAGGTATTCCGATATCTCTGTTAGCTTTATCGATATCACTGTTAGCTTTTCCGATATCATTATTAGCTCTTGTTATATCATTATTAGCTATTGGGTTACTTGCTATAATTTCATCTTTCTCAGTCTTTCGATTATTGTTCTTTTGATTGCTTTGATTCTCTACAGCTATACTAGCTTTATCATTCTTATTCGTATTTTTACTTAGACCTTTTTTAGCTTTTGGCTTAGTTTTTTTACTAATCTTATTTGATTTATTATCTCTCTTATTCTTCGTCTTATTACGATTATTATTCTTTTTCTTTTTTACCCTATCTGGATCATAAATGACGAAACCAAACAGCCTTAATCGCATTCGCATTTTATCATCCATATAATAAGCATGAAAATGAATCATTTTTAACAACCAATGAACTTTAACTTCACCAAAAATATCCTCTTCATACCTTGCATAAACTTTATAACGGATGGGTACTAATAAAACTAGTAATAAAAGTAATATAACAAGTCCAACTATGAAGGCAAGAAGTATGCCAATTAGTTTCAGAATAAATAAAATTACAAAAAGCATATTCTTACCCTTCCTCCTAACAATAGTATAAATAAACCTAAAAATACTCTCTTACTTTAAAGTCTCCAGTATTATTATATATTTCAATAAGCATATTGGCTGCTAATTCCTTCGCTTCTTCTCTAGAATTAGCTAAACCAATAATATAGATATCTTTTCTTTGATAATATGGAAATAAAAGTTCATTCACATTTATGATATCAAATAAATTATTGGTATTTGTAGCAAAGGTAATACAATAAACTTCAAATTTTAAAGAACCCTTTTCTATATTCTTCATAAGCTTTTTTCGTTTACTTTCTTTTATACCTTCACTAAAGTACATATTATCTGCCCACTTAATCATGCTAACACCCATTCTAATAGATTTCCTAACCACTCCATTATACCACAATTTAGTAAATAAAATACATAAGTTAATCTTCCCACATATTTCTTATTATATCCATAGAAGCCTTCTTTTCAGCAAGATCCTTACATTGAACAATGGCTTGCTCAATATAATTCATAACATCGTTGCTAGAATGAAAGAATACTGGCATTTTATTAAGCGTACTTGCTATAACACCTCGTATTACTTGTTTTCCACTTCTACTAAATAATTCATTTAGCTTTACTATAAATTCATCCTCTACCAGTTTTATATAAGCTTCATCAACTTTGCCAGTGACAACGATACTATTAAGGTCCACAAACAAACTATTACTTAATAAGTTTTGTGAATAGCGTAAACTTTGATAAATAGGTGTAAGCATTAGACTTGATACTAGACTTTCATAGCTTGTACCGATTTCATCTAATGTTGATTCAAGTGGTAGTATTTTCTCAAATAAATCTTCTTGTATTCCTTCTATTTTACTTAATAACACTTCTGTTTCATCTAATTCAAGTTGATTATTTCCATCAAATAAACGATTGATATTGCTTAAAATTTCTCTACAAATATCTTCTTTATCTGGTGGGAATATAAGATATTTCATATCTTCAATTCCTTCGATACGATACCCACCATCCATAAACGCATAAGGGGTTGTAAGCAAAACTACGTATGCATTATTAATGACTTCCTGTAGTCCATAGTAAAAGTTTACTCTATCACTTATAAACAATGTTACATGTTCGAACTTTTCACGATAAATATCATATTGTTCTTTGGTTATATTTATAAAATCAACTTGAGAGAATTCCATACGTGCCTTTGCTAAATTTTCATAGGATGTCTTCATACCATCTGGTTCGTAGATGCTTGCTGCTGTTTCTAACATATACATATAGGAATCTAGTGATGTTTTATCCGAGCCTTTGTATATAGATATACTATCTCGAATTAAATCAATAAATTTATGTTTCGTCATACGAACAGGTAATTCACCTAAAACTTCTTTTATTTTATCATTAATGAGTACATTATCATTTACTTCAAAAATATAGTTATTTACGGATGCAATAAATTCCTGTTCATCCATCGTATCCGCTATATCATAAAAACGATATTTAACACGTTCCAATACATATTCATAAATTAAAAAGATATCTGTATAGGAAGTTAGAATCTTCATCTCTCTCATTACAACATTACGTAGCTCATTAATTTTTGATATTCCTTCTTCTAGCTTTCTTCCTGAAAATTCACTAAGAATATACTCTTTTACTATTTGGTTTATCTCATCTAAATGAGATTTTTCTGATTTGGTCAAAACATAAGTAGCCTCAAGCTGACTCTCATAAAAAGTATAGTAGTTCATAGTGAGGTTAATTCTTGCATACTGTTCGTATAAAGTAACTAACCGATTAAAAAAATTTGGTATATTATTTTCTAAATGCTTTCCTTGTCTAATCTCTCTACAGATCATATTTATATTTTTATTCATTACGAAAACTCCTTAGATAATTTACTGAATCGAATTATGGAGAGCTTTTAAATTTTAGGCTCGTCCACTTCAAAGTATTATTAATCTATTATATCAATAATTTAACATATAAACCAGTTATTTCATCATTTTTCATAGATTTTTTTAAAAGAAAGGGTTGTTGCAAATCAGTCATACTGATTTTGCCACAGCCCTAAATAAAAACGTATTATTTTTTAACATGCTCATGGGTAAATAAGTGGTCTGTACAATATTCATAATCCCCTTCACATTTTGAACAAAACCTAAATTCTAAGGATTCATCATCAAGTTCTGTTTTACCACAAACCGCGCATTTATGTCTACTTATTTCTTTTTTACCTGGGAAATTTGTTACTGTACCTGTTCTGTTCCTGTTAACTTCCCTTTTATAACTCTTTTTCCTTGCATACTCTTTCGGTGAAAATTTCTTATAATTTCTTGTAGATAAGAAAAAAATTAAGAAGTTTCCAATTGATATTAAGATAGCAATCGTATTAACATAAAATCCTTGCATTAAACTACTTATCATATCAAATACAAGAATTCCTCCATATAAAATACCAAGGTATTTAACTTTTACAGGTATGATAAAAAAGATTAAAAATTGTATGTTTGGATACAAAGCAGCAAAGGCTAAAAATAAGGAACGGTTGATATAAAACAAACCAATATCAGCACTTCTTTTTGTAACAAAATATATAATAAAAATTGCAATTACATTAAATAGCATTCCTGAAAAATAATATAAATTAAATCGAAATGAACCCCAAGCTCTTTCTAGGGAAGAGCCAATCATATAATATAAATATAATTCAAAAATGGTCCAAAGTGATAGTTGACCTGTAGGCCTAATAATAAAGGTAATAATTCTCCATACTTGACCTTGCAATATTTTTGAAACATCTAATGATAAATACATATTATAAAAATATGGATTAATAAATGAAATGATGTAACCAGTTATATACATGATAATAATATAAAACATTAGGTTTGGTATTGCAAACTTTCCATATTTACGATTTAATTTGTTAATTATATTCATTCGAATCTCTCTTTCTAAAATAAATCTTTTAAGTTCAGTCTTTCACTCAGAATTAGTCTTTCACTCAAAAATAATCTTTCATTTACACTTAGTCTTTCATTTATACTAAGCTTTTCATTTAGAATAAATCTTTCTTCCTAAAAATCAGAGCTATAATAATTGTAACAAGGACTGCTATTCCAATAACAATATAAAAACCAAATGGAGATGTACTACCAGGAATGCCATTTACATTCATTCCATAAAAACCAGCGATAATGTTAGGTATTGACATAACAATAGTGATAGTAGCTAATAGTTTCATTACAATATTTAAGTTATTTGATATAATAGATGCAAATGCATCCATGGTTCCGCTAAGTATTCCAGAATAAATATTAGCCATTTCGATGGCCTGTTTATTTTCTATAATAACATCCTCTAATAGTTCTGTATCTTCAGGGTATTGCTTGATATTATCTATCTTTAGCATCTTCTCTAATACAACCTCATTCGCACGTAGAGAGGTTGTAAAATATACTAAACTTTTTTCTAATTCTAATAAATCTATGAGTTCACTATTTTTTGTTGATATGTGTAGCTTACGTTCAATTTCTTCACTTCTTCTATCAATACTTCTAAGATACTGTAAAAATACAGTCGCATTTTTATATAATATTTGTAGAATAAATCTGGTCTTTTTAAAGGTATAAAAGTCTCTTACTCTACCATCAATAAAGCTTTTTAATACTTTTGTTTCTTCAAGGCAAATAGTAACAAGAACATCTTTACCTACAATAATACCAAGAGGAATGGTTACATATCTATCTTTATCATTTCTCTCCTCCATGGTTGGTATATCCACTAATATTAAGGTATAATCCTCTTCTACTTCAATTCTTGAGCGTTCCTCTTCATCTAGAGGTGCTCTTAAATGATCAATGTCAATTTTACATTTTTCTGATATGTCTAGTAGCTCCGTAGCAGAAGGACCTGTCATTACAACCCAGCATCCTTGTTCTACTTGATTAATTTGACGAAAACCGTCCTCGTATGTTTTATAAATTTCAACCATCTCATACTCCTTCTACTGCTATCAAGCAGTAAAGGAAATGAATATTAACTATTCACTAGGGCTTTTACTGCTTGGTGCAAGTCTATATTGTTTTCATACCGTTCTCCTATACAACTGGGCCCTGCATCCATCAGTCCACTTCCTTTCCTTCGTTTCAAGTTATCTATCCAATCCATTATAAGTTTTAATTATATCTTTGTCAAATTAAAAAAGACTAATACATTTACAATAAAAATATACATTGTTTTTTTACTAGGACTAGTGTACTATTGTTATAAGATTATCAAAGGAGATACGATTATGATTTCTATTTTGGATAAAAATTATTTTGAGTATAGCGGTAGAATACTAGAATCAAATGAAACTGCTTATTTAGGTTTTACAAATTCATCAGTTGAATTTTATGTAAAAGGTAATGAAGACAATGATCTATCTATAACTGCTACTATTTGTACAAAATTAAATGGTGAAGTTAACTTTGCTAGACTTAAAGTATTTATAGATGATTCTCCTATACCAACGAAAACAATTATCCTAGATACCGAAGAAGTAGAGTATAAAATTGCAGCTTTTTTAGATGATGATATTCATAAAATAAAAATAATAAAAATCACAGAAGCAGCTATGTCATATGCTGGTTTTAAGCAAATTAATATTAAAGGTGGAGATTTATTAAAGCTTCCCTCCAATGATGATAATCGCCTAAAGGTTGAGTTTATCGGTGATTCTATTACTTGTGGTTCTGGTGTTCTCGGTGAACCAGATTCTTTATATCATAGTAAGTATGAAGATGGAATGTTATCTTATGGCTATTTAACTGCTAAAACTCTTGATCTGAATGCTAGATATATTAGTGTATCTGGATATGGTGTCTACGTAAAATATGATGGTGATTATAATGGAGTTATACCTAAGATATATCCATATACCAATTATTTTATTGATGAGACAAAAGAATATGATTCTTCTGAATTTCTACCAGATTTATATGTAGTAAACCTTGGGACCAATGATTCTGGGCATTTGCATAAAGATGACATAGCAAAAGGCTTTATATCTAGCTATGTGAGTTTTTTACAATTACTAAAAAAGAATTCACCAAATGCTAAGATACTATGTACTTGTGGTACTCTATGCACAAATGCATTTACATATATAGAAAAAGCGGTAGAAGAAGCAAAGCAATTGGGGTTAAAGGATATCTATAGCTATGAACTTCCATTTCATAATGTTTTGGAAGATGGTATTGCATCCAATCACCCTTCTATTATTACACATGAAAAAGACTCTATCCGACTAGCAAATAAAATTAAGGAAATTATGGATTTATAATTAACGATTGGCTGTTGCATAAAGCAACAGCCATTTCATTACAGCACTTCTTATAATTCCTAATAAGCACTTACTTCCTACTCACATCTTATTAATTGGATGGAATAAAAAGAGTAGTACCTGGAACTACATCTGTATTAACTAGATTATTATACTGTAAAATGTCACCTAGTTCTAAACCGAATTTGTTAAGTATGTCTTGAAGGCTTTCTCCTTCTTCCACAATATAAGACATCGTTTCATTGGAATTCATTCGTCTTATAACTGGTATACATAGTTCATCTCCAATTTGTAAATTATATACGTCTACATATGGATTTACTCGAAATAAAAGTGTTAATGGAACATTGTATTCTCTACTAATACTATATAAGGTATCACCTTGTCTGATAACATGACTTATACAATTGTATTCTCTACTATTCATTATACCAACTTCCTAGGTAAAGCTTTAAGCTAATACCTTACTATTATACCATATTATTATATTCAATTTGTTTTTTGTTGTTCCTTATCTAATTTATAACTGTTTTTGATTTATGAAATGATTTGATTAACTAAGTTTTTATCTTTATATTATGATTCTTTTATTGAATTGAATGAACTTGTGTCGTATAATACTACATGATTGTAAAATAATTGAAGCGAATTTTATAACTAAATACTATGAATTATTATATAACTCGTCTTTGTATTGCTGTTCTTAGCAAATCTTGTGTCTTTTCTATGGTTTTCATGCATGACATAAATTCATAGAAAAGGCATAAGGCGAATAATTTAATTATTAGAACACATATAGGATTTTAGGATATAATAAATTAGTTTCACCAATCTTTAAAATATACAAGGAGGAAAGCCGATTTGGGCAATTAAAGATTACTATGAATACAAATACCTTGGGAATTGATATCGGATCGACAACTGTTAAAATCGTTGTGTTAAATGATAAGAGAGAAATTTTATTTTCTGAATACAGACGACATTATGCAAATATACAAGAGACATTAGCTGAACTATTAAAAGAAGCAAGTAACATTCTTAATGTTAAAGAAGTAGCTCCAATGATAACTGGGTCAGGAGGACTAACAATATCCAAACACTTAGGCATTCCTTTTGTGCAAGAGGTTGTGGCAGTATCTACAGCGTTAAAAGATTATGCACCTCAAACAGATGTTGCCATTGAACTTGGTGGAGAAGATGCTAAAATAATATATTTTACTGGTGGGATTGAACAAAGAATGAATGGTATCTGTGCTGGTGGCACTGGTTCATTTATTGACCAAATGGCAAGTCTATTAAAGACGGATGCTGCTGGCTTAAATGAGTATGCAAAGGATTATAAAGCAATATACCCAATTGCAGCTAGGTGCGGAGTATTTGCTAAATCTGATATTCAACCTCTAATCAACGAAGGTGCAACAAAACCTGATTTATCTGCTTCTATCTTTCAAGCTGTTGTAAATCAAACCATTAGTGGCCTTGCATGTGGAAAACCAATCAGAGGAAATGTAGCTTTTTTAGGTGGTCCATTGCACTTCTTAACTGAGTTACAGCAAGCCTTTGTTAATACTCTTCATTTAAATGAAGAGCAAATAATTGCTCCAGACCACTCACATTTATTTGCAGCTATTGGTGCTGCTATGAATAGTAAAATGGAAGAGATTACTAGCTTTAGTGAATTATATGAGAAGTTATACAAAGGGATCAAGATGGACTTTGAAGTTAATCGTCTTCCTTCCTTATTTAAAAACGAAGAGGACTATGAAGAATTTACTCAAAGACATAATAGACATTCCGTTAAAAAAGGGGATCTTAAAAGCTATAAAGGAGAGTGTTTCCTTGGTATCGATGCAGGATCAACTACAACAAAAGTTGCTGTTGTTGGAAGTGATGGTACTCTACTCTACTCTTTTTATAGTAATAATAATGGAAGCCCACTTAAAACTACCATAAAAGCAATAAAAGAGATCTACGAAATCTTACCTAGTGATGCAAAAATTGTACGTTCTTGTTCCACTGGATATGGTGAGGCTCTTATAAAAGCTGCCCTGCTCCTTGATGAAGGTGAAGTCGAAACCGTAGCACATTATTATGCTGCCTCCTTCTTTGAGCCACTTGTTGATTGTATTGTTGACATTGGTGGGCAAGATATGAAATGTATCAAGATTAAGGATAATACAGTAGTTAATGTACTCTTAAATGAAGCATGCTCTTCTGGTTGTGGTTCTTTCATTGAAACTTTTGCGAAATCTCTTAATTATGAAGTTGCTGATTTTGCTAATGTTGCTCTGTTTGCAAAGAATCCTATTGATCTCGGTTCTAGATGTACGGTTTTCATGAACTCAAAGGTAAAACAAGCGCAAAAAGAAGGAGCAACAGTCGCAGATATTTCAGCAGGCTTAGCTTATTCTGTTATTAAAAATGCGATTTATAAAGTTATTAAAGTAACGGATCCAAAAGAACTGGGAAGTCACATTGTAGTTCAAGGTGGTACCTTCTATAATAATGCAGTCCTAAGAAGCTTTGAAACCTTAGTTGGGTGTCATGTTGTACGTCCAGACATTGCAGGTATTATGGGTGCTTTTGGAGCTGCCTTAATTGCCAGAGAGCATTTTGCTGGTGAAGAAACTACAATGCTTTCTATAGATGGTATTAATCAATTGGAAATTAAGTCCAGTATGGTTCGCTGTCGAAAGTGTACCAATAATTGTCAGCTAACAATTAATACCTTTAACGGTGACAGAAAGTTCATATCAGGTAATCGATGTGAAAAAGGATTAGGCCTTGAAAAAAATAAAGATAATATCCCTAATTTATTTGAATATAAATTAAAGCGATTATTTTCCTATAAACCATTAGAAGAAAAAGAAGCAAAACGTGGTGTTGTAGGGATTCCAAGAGTCCTAAATATTTATGAGAATTATCCGTTTTGGTTCACATTTTTTACAGAACTCTCCTACCAAGTTGTGATATCACCTGAGTCAAATCATAAGATTTACGAGCTTGGTATTGAATCTATTCCAAGTGAATCGGAATGTTATCCAGCTAAATTAGCTCATGGACATGTAAAATGGCTAATTGATAAAGGGATTAACTTTATCTTCTACCCAAGTATTCCATATGAAAGGAAAGAAGTTCCTGGTGCCAATAACCATTATAATTGCCCAATCGTAGCTTCCTATTCAGAAAATATTAAAAACAATATGGAAGAAATAAAAGAAAAAAATATTACCTTTAGTAATCCATTTCTTTCTTTTGAAAATGAAGAAATTATCAGTAAACGCCTTGTAGACATCATGAGAGAACTAGGAAATATCCCTGAAAAAGAAGTAAAGATGGCTGTTAAAAAAGCTTGGACTGAACTTATGGCTGAACGGGAAGATATTCGAAAAAAAGGGGAAGAAACGATTTCCTACTTAAAGAAAACTGGTAAGAAAGGAATCGTACTTGCAGGAAGACCATATCATATCGATCCAGAGATTAATCATGGTATTCCAGAGTTAATTAATTCCTATGGAGTTGCAGTATTAACAGAAGATAGTATATCTCATTTAGCCTCTGTAGATAGACCCTTAGTTGTAGTGGATCAATGGATGTACCACTCAAGGCTCTATGCTGCTGCCTCTTTTGTGAAAACAATGCCTAACTTAGAATTAATACAGCTTAATTCCTTTGGTTGTGGATTAGATGCCGTTACAACGGATATGGTTCATGACATCCTTACGAAATCGGGTAAAATATATACAGTACTTAAAATAGATGAAGTAAATAATCTAGGTGCAGCAAGAATACGAATTCGTTCCTTACTTTCTGCTGTTAAAGATAGAGAACATAAGCACATAGTAAAAGCACAGATTTCAAATGATGCTTACAAAAGAGTACTTTTTACAGAGGACATGAAAAAAGACTATACGATTCTTTGCCCGCAAATGTCACCAATCCATTTTGATGTTCTTGAGTCTGCCTTAAGAGCTCATCATTATAGAGTGGTAATCCTCCCTAATGATAACCGAGATGCGGTGGATGTAGGCTTAAAATATGTTAATAACGATGCTTGTTATCCATCCCTAATGGTAGTTGGTCAAATAATGGATGCTTTATTATCAGGTAAATATGACTTAGATAAAGTTGCTATTATGATAACTCAGACTGGTGGCGGATGTAGAGCAACCAACTATATTAATTTTATTCGTAGGGCTCTAACGAAGGCAGGAATGACTCAAGTACCTGTAATCTCCTTAAGTGCTTCTGGCCTTGAGAAGAACCCTGGCCTTAAATATACTCCAAAATTATTAGTATCTGTTATACAATCCTTAGTATATGGAGACTTATTTATGAGAGTATTGTACCGTACAAGACCTTATGAAGTTGAATATGGTTCTGCAAATGCATTATATGATAAATGGAATGCTATCGTAAAAGAATCTGTAAAAAATGGAAAGTGGAAGGAATTTAAGAAAAATATTAGAGGAATTGTTCATGACTTTGATACCCTACCACTTAAAGATATAAAGAAACCTAGAGTAGGTATTGTAGGTGAAATATTAGTTAAATTCTTACCTGCTGCCAATAATTATCTAGTAGAATTACTAGAAGCAGAAGGGGCTGAAGCTGTAGTTCCAGACCTTATTGATTTCTTTATGTACTCTTCCTTTAATGCTAACTTTAAAGCAGATTATCTAGGATTTAAGAAATCAACTGCAATGGTTAATAATGCCTTAATAAAAGTACTTGAATATTGTAGAAAGGAAGCAAGACTTGCCTTAAAAGAAAGTAAGCGATTTACACCACCAGTGCCAATTGAAACCTTAGCTGAATATGCAGCACCGATTGTATCCATTGGAAATCAAACAGGAGAAGGCTGGTTTTTAACTGGGGAAATGATTGAACTTATTCACTCTGGTGTAGAAAATATCGTATGCGCTCAACCTTTTGCTTGCCTTCCAAATCATATCGTTGGAAAAGGAGTTATTAAAGAACTAAGACATCGTTATCCAAATTCTAATATTGTAGCTGTAGATTATGATCCAGGCGCAAGTGAAGTAAATCAGTTAAATCGTATTAAACTAATGCTTTCAACTGCAATGAAAAATTTAGAGCTAAATGAAACCGTTCGTAATCATAATTAGCCGTTTTAGTATTTTACTAATTAATAGTTTATAAACCAAAATTATGGCTGAAAAAGTAAACTATAAAGTGAGTTATTTTGACATAAAAAGTATCTACTATTATTAAGTAGATACTTTTTATATTTAGATACTTTTCTGTTTTAGATTCTTTTCTGTTTTAGATTCTTTTCTGTTAGAGTGTTTTGTGTTTTAGATTGTTTTCTGTTTTAGATTCTTTTCTGTTTTAGATTCTTTTGTGTTTTAGATTGTT
>JAFAEB010000343.1 GCA_023424235.1 Bacillota bacterium | reverse complement strand
TTGATTAGGAAAATCCATTATATTATCATGAATACAAGCTTCAACTGCGGCTTTTTTTACTAATTCTATATCCTTATGATTACTACCAAAGGCGATATTATTAGCTAAGGTATCTGAGAATAAAAAGTTCTCCTGAGGGACATAGGATATACTTTCCCTAAGGGTCTTTAAAGGAATGTCTCTAATATCATAGCCATCAATAAATAGAGATTCCTTATTTACATTAACAAGTCTTAATAAGAGATTAGCAAAGGTTGTTTTTCCACTACCTGTCTTTCCAAGAATAGCAAGTGTTGTACCCTTTTCAATATGTAGATTAATATTACTTAACACCTCTTTTGAAGTGTCATGGTATTGATAGCTTAGGTTATGAAACTTAATATCACCTTCTAATGCAGAGATATCTTTTACCGATGCTTCATCATATATTTCAGCTTTCTCATCAAATATGGCTTGAATTCTTTTTAAGGATGCCATCCCTTGAGAAAATAATGTTATACTATCTCCTGCAGCAATCATTGGCCAAACTAACATACCAATATATTGATTAAATGCGATAAACCTTCCCAAAGTAATTTCACCAGATATGGTTAGATAGCCACCATATAAAAGTGTAATTAAACTTGACATACCAATAATCACATCTAGTAATGGCATCACCACAGCTTGTAGTTTAACAACTCTCATATTTTTTTCTTTATTATCTTTATTTGCAATTAAAAAAGATTTTAACTCATTTCTCTCTTGAACAAAGGCTTTAATAACACGTATACCTGATATACTTTCTTGTACCTTATCTGTTAAATCTGAAAACGCTTCTTGCTTATCACGAAATCTTTTTTCTGCTGCACGCCCGTAAAAGATTCCTCCAATTGCAATAAATAATAGAGGGATAACGGCTAGTATAGTTAATCGTAAGTCTACATAGGTTACCATTTTAATCAATACCATAATCGTCATAATTATTGCATCAAAGGTAGTAATAACTGCTGGACCTACGGACATACGAATCGCATTTAAGTCATTGGTAAAATGAGCCATTAAATCTCCCGTTTTATTTTTATGAAAAAAGTTCATAGATAATTTCTCTAAATGCTTAAACATATCATTCCTTAACTCAAACTCAATACTTCTTGCAGAACCAAAAATAAAGTATCTCCAGCCAAACCTGCCAATCATTAAGATAATACCAACAACTACTATTTTTATAATACCATTAAGGACACCATCCATGTCCATTGTGCCGTTCTTTAAACCATCCGTAATCTCTCCAGTAAATTGAGGTATGTATAAATTAGCAAAATCAACTATAAATAAAGTAAGAATACCTAATATGTATTTATACTTATAACGACTGATATATCTAAAAATTATATTTTTTTTCATAATAAAAAACCATACCTTTCCTACGTCTTTCAACTTTTTACAAGGCTTTATTGATCGTTGTTTATCTTTCCTTGTTTATTTAAGCATTTCTTCTAATTATCGATCATTTTAAGTAATTAATCAATCTAATTTTATAGAATGGACTAATTTATCATACTATACACAATGATATCGATAGCAGTAGTCACTTTTTATACAATAGCTTATATGACTCTGTTACAATCCAGAGCCTTTTACTGATTTCATAACTACATTTAAGAAAGTATTTAACTTTTTATAAGACTATGCTAGTATATTGAATAGAAAATAGCCAAGCTAGTTAATTTAAAATAAATAATTACCACACCATAAAATACGAAGGAGTGAATGAATGAAAACATTATATATTGACCCGGTAATTTATAATTCAAAGCCACAGGACAATAAACGATTTGAAAAAGAGCTTAAGGTATATGATTTATTAGATTCCTTACAAATACCATATAGTAGAATTGATCACGATGCAACAGATACCATAGAAGATTGTATTGAAGTAGAAAAAATGTTTCATATAAGCATTTGCAAAAATTTATTTCTATGTGATAGTAGTAAACAGAATTTTTATTTACTTATGATGCCAGGCGATAAAAAGTTTGTAACAAAAGATTTAAAAGCTCAAATTAATTCATCAAGACTCTCCTTTGCGAATGAATCCTACATGGAGGAATTTCTTGATATAACACCTGGTTCTGTTAGCGTTTTAGGATTAATGAATGACCTTAATAATAAAGTACAGCTCATTATAGATGAGGATGTTTTAAAAGAAGAATATATTGGTTGTCATCCTTGCGTTAATACCTCAAGTTTAAAAATCAAACATCATGATTTGATTCATAAGTTTCTCCCCTTTATTAATCACAAAGAAATCCTTGTTCGTCTATAACAATACTTATTAGTTAGGAATAATAGTTATATGATGATATTTATTTAATAGAAATATTACTTAAATAATATTCATCTAAGGAACATGCATTTAAGGAACTTGTATCTCATTTAAAATATGTTTTGAAACTTTAGTGGTTGAATTGATAATATTTTAATTATAAAGAAGATATGAAAGAGGAATTATTTGACCAAATAAAGTGAGCAGTTAATATCTATCATGGATAACCATAAAGATATTAACTGCTTTTATATTTCAAATCCTATATTATGAAGTAGATGTAAATAAGTTTCTTATATTTCCTTTAAAGCTTAAGAATCGATGCGAGTAATTTTTTGGTATAATCATTTTGTGGATTTTCATAAATATCATATAAAGTACCAGTTTCAACGATTTCTCCCATATACATAACACATATTCTATCACACATTTGATATATTACATTCAGATCATGAGATATGAATAAATAGGAAAGATTATGTTCTCTTTGAAGCTTCTTTAATAAAGACAGAATCTGTGCTTGAACTGTTACATCCAAGGCGGATACTGGTTCATCAAGCACAATAAGCTTGGAGTTCTGAATAAGTGCTACTCCAATTGCTACTCTTTGCCTTTGTCCACCACTTAACTCAGATATATATCTTTGTTTATGTTCTGTTGTTAATCCAACTTCTAAAAGAACTTGATCCACCTTTTCCTGTCTTAATTCTTTATCCTTAATTCCTGCAATTAATAAAGGCTCTTCTAAAATCCATTCTATTTTTTTCATAGGATTAAGACTTCCATATGGATCTTGAAATACCATCTGAGGCTTCACAATCTCATATTTAATCTGTCCTGTTACATCCTTATTAAGACCTACAATAGCCTTTGCAAGAGAGGATTTCCCACATCCACTTTCTCCAACAATCCCAAGAGTTTCTCCAACTTTAAGCTCAAGTGATACATTCATAACCACATGCTTTTTCTTTTTACCTTGAAATAATTTACCACTCTTAACTTCATAAAAAACATTTAGGTTATTGCATTTTAATATTGTTTCATGTTTATTAACGGTAGTATTATGAATTAATCCTTTTTTAATTGTAGGCATGGCATCAATTAATTTTTTGGTATACTCTTTTTTGGGATTTAGAAACAAGTCATTTACATGACCCATCTCAACGATTTTACCATCCTTCATAACCAGTGCTTTTTTACATATGGTTTTAATTACCCCAAGATCGTGTGATATTAGAATGACAGAAATACCATATTCTACATTTAGCTTCTTTATTAATTCAAGGATTTTCTTTTGAATGGTAACATCAAGAGCGGTTGTTGGCTCATCTGCTATTAATATCTTAGGTTTTAAAATCATAGCCATTGCAATCATTACTCTTTGTCTCATACCCCCAGAAAGTTCATGAGGATACTTATGATAGAGTATTTCTGGCTCTATTAATCCAGCATCCGTGAGTGCAGTTAGCACTCTTTCATTTAACTTACCTCTACTTTTAAGATTCTCATGAATCATAAGCATCTCTTCTATTTGATATCCTATGGTAAGAAGCGGATTTAGGGATGTCATAGGCTCTTGAAAAATCATAGCGATTTCTCGCCCTTTCATTTTTCTAAGCTCCTCTTTCTTTAACTGAAATAAATCCTTATCATTAAACTTAATACTACCACTTACCCTAGCATTCGGATGAAGTAAATCCATAATTGCAAGAGCTGTCATTGTCTTTCCAGAACCAGATTCGCCAACAATACCTAATATCTCTCCTTTATTTAAGGTAAAGGATAGGTCATCCACTACTGTCTTTACTTTATTTTTTTTATGAAATTCGATACGTATATGTTCTACGCTAAGTAAGGCTTTGTCCTCTTCCATTATTTATCCTTTCCCTACCTACTATCATTAAGTAAACTAAATCCTAGAACTGTAATAACAATCATAATACCAGGTGCGATTGCATACCAAGGGGCTGAAAACAAATAGGTTTGTGCTTCCGATAACATTCTACCAAGGCTAGGATCCGGTGGCTGAACACCAAGCTGAAGATAACTCATTCCTGCTTCCGCTAAAACAGCATTATTTAATCCTATAGTAATAGCCGATAACAATACATTCTTTGTATTTGGTAGAATATGATGAAACATAATTCGTAAATCACTTGCCCCCATTAACTTTGCATTTTTTACAAAATCACGTTCTTTTAATGTAATAAATTCACTTCTTACAATTCTTGCGAAACTTGGAATAAATATAATTCCTAGTGCTACAATAACATTGTACTTACCAGGACCAATTACACTTACAACAACCAAAGCTAAAAGAACACTTGGAAAAGAGGTTACTAAGTCGTTAATACGCATTAAAACCTCATCTATTATACCACCATAATATCCAGTTATTGACCCTATAATGGTACCAATAACTACTCCAATAAGTACTGTGGAAACAGCAACTATAAATGTAGTACCTGCACCACTCATTACCCTACTTAGAATATCTCGTCCAAAGTTATCAGTCCCAAATAAATGAGTCATACTAGGTGGTTGATTTTTTATAAGACCATTCATTTCGTTAGGGTCAAATGGTGTATAAAACAAACCAACGATACAAATGATAAGCACTAGGCTAACAAAGCTAATTCCTATTGTAAATTGAATCTTCTTCACTTATTTCTCCTTTCGTATCCTTCATTATAATCGGATTCTTGGATCAATTCTTTGATAGATTAAATCAACAACGAAATTAATCACTACTACCATAGTAACGATATATAACATAATACCCTGTACTACCATAAAATCCCTGTTAGCAATACTTGTAATTAATAATCTCCCTAGACCAGGTAGTGAAAAAACCTGTTCTACAATAATACTTCCTGCTAATACATCTGCTAGCACCATCCCTAGAAAGGTAATAATAGGAATAAAAGCATTTTTTAAAACATGCCTATAAAGAACTCTCCCACTCGTACTTCCTTTGCTTTTTGCTGTTCTTACGTAATCCATTGTAAGTTCATGTAACACTGAATTACGTAAGAATTTTACTACCATAGCAATTTGTGGGATGGCGATAGCAAGTGAAGGATAAATCATATATTTTATAAATTCTAGAAAATTTGCCTTTGGCTTTATAAATTCGCCTGGAACAAACCATTCTAAAATAATTCCAAATAATAAAGTAATTAGTATACCAAGAAAAAATGGTGGTATTGCCATTAAAGTATGAATAAGAAATGAGGAGATTCCATTACCTAACCCTTCTTTTCCTTTTACAGAAAGCAAACCTAAAGGAATAGCAAAAAGGGTTATCATAGTAATTGAAAGTATAGCTAGCCATATGGTAACTGGCAGACGATCCTTTATTAATTCATTAACAGGTATATTATATTTTATTGATGTTCCAAAATCACCTTTTAGTGCATTCCTTAGCCAATTTGCATAACGAAGGAATAAATTATCATTCAAACCCAACTCTTCTCTTAAGGCTTCAATGGCTTCCTTTGTAGCATTGGTTCCTAATTTAGTAACAGCACTATCCCCAGGAATTACATTAAATGCAACAAAGGCGATAAAGGAAACTAATAAAAGGGTAATAATAAGAGCTCCAAATTTTCTTATAATACGTTTCATAACTACCTTTCTACTTCTCTACATAATATACCTTGGACATGTCAAGTACATATACTGGATAGAACGTATATCCTCCTAAATCTTTGTCAACTGCTACTAATAAAGCAGGGTCTTGTATATATACGGAAGCTGCATCTTCTGTTAATATAGTTTGTAACTCTTTATAATAACTAATTTTCTCATCTTCATTTACTGTAGTAATCGCTTTTGTAAATAATTCATCAAATTTATCATTTTTATAATTTAAAAAGTTATTACCAGCACTGGACTGATATCTTTCAAGAACATCTCTAGCAGCTAGTTTCGCATCTAATCCAATAATGGTTGCTTCATAATTTCTTCCTGCATATACATCACTAAGCCAACTAGCCCACTCAATTTGCTCAATTTTAGCAGTAACTCCTATGGCTTTTAATTGCTCAACGATAACTTGTGCTGTGTCTACATGGAAATTATAATTACTTGGTACCTTTATTGTAAAGGTAAAGCCATTAGGAAAGCCAGCTTCACTTAGTAATCCTTTTGCTTTGTCTAGGTTATAGCTATAAGCTGTCTCAAGGTCCTTGTTGTAGTATTTTCCAAAACCTACAAACATATTGCTACCAATCACACTACCTCTACCACCAGCAACCATATCTATAATTCCTTGCCTATCAATGGCATACATAAGAGCCTTTCGTACATTACTATTATTAAAAGGTTCTACTCCATTATTTAAGAATAGAGCTTGCACTAAATTCATATTACCTTCTAATACATTAAATTTATCTTTTAATTGCTCTGCTTGGGCATCTGTTAAATAAGGAAAAATATCAATACTACCTGCTAAAAGTTCTAACATAGCAGCATCGGTATTAGCAACAATTTTAAATGTAACCTCATCTAAATAAGGTTCACCTGTAGTATAATAGTCTTCAAATTTTTTCATCACTAAGCTTTCAAGTGGTGTATAAGATACAAATTCAAAAGGACCAGTTCCAATTGGTTTTGAATCCATTTCATTATAGCCCTTCGGTATGATAGAAACAGTTAAGTATCCAATTAACTCACTATCTCCCTCTTGTAATCGTATTTCTATTGTATCTTCGTTAATCTTAACAACCTCTAAAATATTAGAAAGCGCCGACTCTACAATAACGGATTTATCCGTTTCGTTAAGCAAACCGGCGCTTCTTTGTATTGAATATACAACATCATCCGCTGTTACAAGATTACCGTTATGAAACTTTACATCCTCACGAAGTTTAAATGTATACACTTTACCGTCATCGGATATATCATAACTTTCTGCAACAGCTGGAACTAAATTACCATCTTTATCAGGTTTTACTAAACCCTCAAATATATTAAATAAGACTTCTTTAGTTCCTGCCGCAACTGCTTTATGTGGGTCAAGACTATCTAGATCTTGTGAAATACCTACAACTACACTTCCACCATAAGTTGGTGTATTTAAAGACTGTTCATCTACAGGAGTTTTTTCATTATTATTCTCCTCCTTTTTGCCATTACAACCGTAAAGTGCAGTAGTTAGAATCAAAACAATGATCATGAGTAATGAAAATTTATATTTTTTCATGATAACTCCTCCTATGAAATTTTATTTATACATAATACTCTTTTTCTACCCTTTTTTCAAGGGTATATTTAAAAGTTACCTAATAATTTGATATAAATATTAGGTAATTAGATCTATATTTTAATATTTTACTAATGACATGATTAAAAATATAAATGGACGTATTACTTTTCTATTCGAAAGAAAATGTTACACGTCCATTTTACTTACAATTTATGATTATTCGGAATTATTTATAAATTTGAAAAATATTATATATCTTTCATTATCACAAGATAGTTTACTTTAACTAGCCTATTCATTCGCCTAATATAACGATAACTTCATGCTCCAAATTATCATTACATACAGGAATTATATTGCCAGCCACTTCTACTCCATCAACTATCATTTTCTTAACACCCTTAGACACATGTTCTGGATTCTTAACATGGATATGATAAGTTGCACCTCTAAAGATTCTAGTGACCTTAAATTCATCCCAATCACTAGGTATAGCAGGGTCTACCATAAGACCATCATATTCTGGCTTAATTCCTAGTATATACTGTGTTATTGCAATGAAATTCCAAGATGCTGTTCCTGTTAACCAAGAGTTTTTCGCTTCTCCAAAACGCTTTGCATCCTTCCCTGCAACCATTTGTGAATATACATAAGGTTCCATTCTATGAATTTCACTAAATTCTTCTGTATAAGCAGGAGCAATTCTTGAATAGTAATCAAAGGCCTTATCTCCTCTACCAACAACAGCTTCTGCGCACATAATCCAAGCATTATTATGACAGAAGATTCCTGCATTTTCTTTATAACCTGCTGGATAGGTTGATATTTCTCCATACTCTACATAGTATCTAGTAAAGGCTGGATTATTAAGTACCAAACCATACTTTGTTCCAAGTCTTTCTTCTACTGCATCTAGTGCTTTTATGGCTTTTCCGTCTTCAATACCGCATCCACCCATTATACAAAAACCATGTGATTCAATAAATATCTTACCTTCTTCGCATTCCTTACTACCGATTTTTCTACCATAATCATCATATGCTCGAAGGAACCACTCACCATCAAAACCATGTTCCATAATAATATCTTTCATTTTTGAAACTTCTGCTTTCGCTCTTTCTTCTTCATTAAAGTTTCCAATCTTATTCATAAGAACAGCATATTCACTACCAATATAGGTAAACATACCTGCGATCATAACAGACTCTGCGACTCTACCATCCTTACTTGTAGTTGTTTGAAAGGATTCTCCTGGTTCCATGGAGAAGCAATTAAGGTTTAGGCAGTCGTTCCAGTCTGCCCTTCCGATTAGTGGTAGTCCATGAGGTCCAAGATTATTAATAACATGATCAAAGGCTCTCTTTAAATGGTCACTAAGTGCTTCTGCCTTCGTCATATCATTATCATAAGGAGTCATAACTTGAAGTATAGAGTAATCTCCAGTTTCTTTTATGTAAGCAACCACTGCAAGGATTAACCATAATGGATCATCATTAAAATTACCACCTATTTCATCATTACCTCGTTTCGTAAGTGGTTGGTATTGATGATAAGCTCCACCATCCTCTAGTTGTGTAGAAGCAAGATCAATAATTCTCTCTCTAGCACGGTCAGGAATCTGATGTAGGAATCCTAAAAGGTCTTGATTGGAATCTCGAAAGCCCATACCTCTACCAATACCAGACTCAAAATATGAGGCACTTCTTGATAAGTTAAAGGTTACCATACACTGATATTGGTTCCAAATATTAACCATGCGATTTAATTTATCATCATGGGAGAAAACATTATATTTTGATAATAAATCATCCCAGTACTTTGCTAACTCATCAAGAGCCTTGTCAACTGCTGCTACGG
Source organism: Bacillota bacterium (assembly GCA_023424235.1). Classification (GTDB taxonomy): domain Bacteria; phylum Bacillota; class Clostridia; order Lachnospirales; family Lachnospiraceae; genus Anaerocolumna. Next base: position 1,629 of record JAFAEB010000343.1, on the reverse strand, counting down.
TAGAGAACTGTTCTATCATAGCTTCAGCTTTTGTTTTATTAATTACATTCTTAGCTTCCCATTTGTCTTCTAATTTATTTTCAACATAGCCCAATATAAATACAAGTTCTTTCTTCTCTCCTGCTTGTAAGTCAATAGAAAGTGAATGGGATCCGATTGGTGACCATCCATCTGCCACTGAGTTAGAAGACTTTCCACGATTTACTACTACAGGATTATCAAATCCATTATAAGTACCAAGAAAGCTCTCTCTGTCTGTATCAAATCCTTCAATAGGCTCATTTACAGAGAAAAAGGCATAATGATCACGTCGTTCTTTATATTCTGTTTTATGATAAATTACAGAGCCTTTAATTTCTACTTCACCTGTATTGAAATTTCTCTGGAAATTGGTTTGGTCATCCCACGCATTCCATAAGCACCATTCAACAAAAGAAAATAATTTAACTGACTTTGCTTCATTGCTAGTATTCTCAACTACCACTTTATGTACTTCACCATTAAAATGAAGGGGTACAAAGAAGGTAACTTCAGTTTCTATACCCTTACGTTTACCAGTAATCTTTGTATAACCCATTCCATGTCTGCATTCATATTTTTCTAATTCATTTTTTACAGGTGAAAAACCTGGTGACCAAATATCACCACCATCATTAATATAGTAATATCTTCCTCCACCTAAGTCTAATGGTACATTATTATAACGATAACGAGTTATTCTTCTAAGCTTGGCGTCCTTATAAAAACAATATCCGCCAGCTGTATTCGAAATTAATGAAAAAAACTCCTGTGAACCCAAATAGTTTATCCAAGGATAAGGAGTTGTTGGTGTTGTAATAACATATTCTTTACGTGCATCATCAAAATATCCAAATTTCATGTTCAAGTCTCCCTTTCTTTATGATTAAAATAAGTAATCTTAACTTACTTATTCTAATCTGTCCTAAACTTTTACTAAACTTTCGTTACTTTTTATACGGACCATTTCCCCCTCCAAAAGACATGGTAAGTTTTGATAAAAAACTTATACCCCCCCTATTCTTCCCTAAAATAAAGGAGTTTGCAGTTCCATTATATTACATTAAAAGTGCTATTACAATAAGAATTATATACAAATTTGACCAACTATACTTGTATATTTTCCTAGTTAAATTACGAAAATTTTCGTAAACAGCAGATTTATCAGGCTTTTATATACTATCATTTTATTTGGAATAATTTTTAACAAATATTTTAGAATTAATTTCTTTTTTTATTAGCATGATTATGTTAATATTATTGTGATATATGAAGTTCAAAGAAAAGAGGATCCATATATGAATAAGGAAAAGTTAGAAAAATCGATCTTAGATGATTCTGCAGATATATATAAACCAAGAGAAGAAAAAAGTGAAAAAGAAAAAATAAAAGATATGACTCTAAAAGAAAAATGGGTCTATTTTAATCACTATTACAGGAATAAAACCATTGCATTTATTGGGATTGCTGCTTTTGTAATCTATTTATTATATAGTATTTTTGCTCCAAAACCAGAGAATAAATTATATGTGGCTATCCTTAATGGGTCGGTAAGCCAAGCTGGGGTTGATCAAATAAAAACTGAGTTTGCAGAGTATATAGACTTAGATG
>JAFAEB010000345.1 GCA_023424235.1 Bacillota bacterium | reverse complement strand
ATCTGGTGTATAATCAAAAACCTTATTTACAATAGATACAAAATCTTTATCATCTTTATTTAATGGCTTTAATTTAAAAACCTGTGCATTATTTGTTCTATGCATTTTTTCTGGTACACTAAAGTACCACCTATTAACTTTTAAGATTGGGAATTCTAAACCTATTAGTTTATATAATAATACATTTCTTCTACTTGGAACCTGATAAGAGTAAATCATAGGTGCATCTTCAACAAACCATACTTCTGTTTTCTTTTTTAAAATATTGTAAGCGGAAAATCCATCATATGTATCACTGTTAAATATTGTAATAGATGAATAAGTATTATTCCATATATGTCGGTTGAAATCATTCATACAAAGAATACTTCTCAAATAATTAAAATTTCTTTTTAGAAAATCATTATTCTTAAAAAAATAAACTGAATGAAATATTTCAATTTTTATGAGCCTTTTATATAAATGCTCTGCATTTTCAAATGTGTTAAAAATACAAATATCTGAATTTTCAAAATCCTTTTCATAATATGTTAGTTGTAAAGCTCTGAGAATCTGCATAGGTGTTTTACATAAAAAAATATTCATTTCTTTTCCTCACCGCTAATTATAAAATTAATAATTTTAGAATAATTTTCAAAATAGTTCTGTTTTGTAAAACTTTTAGCATATATCTTATTATTTTCTGCCATTTTGGAAACCAATATGCGATTATTTATCATTAAAAGTATGTTCTCATATAACTGATCAATTAATTTATTTTTATTTCCACTATAATCAATCATAATAGAACCTGAACTATTAACATATTCTGGGTTACCACCTTGACTTGTAGTTATTATTGCTTTTCCTGACATCATGGCCTCAATATTTACCAGTGAAGCTGCTTCTTGGCAAATGGAAGGCGTAACCACTATATCAGCTATTTTATAATAACTTGGCAGTTTGCTATTATCTATAAATCCAGTGAATTTAATTCTATTATTTATCTGAGAAAGTAGTTCTTTTTGGTAATCAGTCACAGTTGCTTCGGCAAAATTTGAACTTCCAACAATAATTAACTTTACAGAATTATCGTTGATTCTATTTACTGCCTTTAAAAGTTCTAAAACACCTTTTATTTCTATTAACCTTCCACAGTATAGAATAACAAAATCTTTCTCATCCAATCCCAAACTATTCCTTAACTTTATCTGATGATTACTGTCAAACGTTGTATTGAATTTGGATTCATCAACAGCGTTAGTTAATACATAGCTATTACATATTTCTTTCTTTTGCCAGACATTCTTTGCACACTCACTTACAAATATAAACGATTTATAAATTTTATTAGCATTAAACCTTGGAGTTGATACCGCGTGTATATGTATAGCCATTTTTTCAGGACCAATATATTTAGAAATATTAATGTATTCTCTATAATATCCGCCCTCAACTATACATAAATCAGGATCTATATTATTTTTTATGTATTTCAAAATATATGAGTTATAATCATCCAATTGTTTAATTCTGACGCCTATAGTTTTTTGAATTACATTGCAAACTTTATACTTTACTAATGCGATGTTCTCAAGTCGAATATAAATAACATCTGTATATTCGTATTTTTTACTTAGAAACTTGGCTTGATCATCATAAATAGAGAAAACAGTGATATGATATTTTCTTTGTTTTTCATTTTCATCAATAAAAAGACTTAGCAAAGTTTCCACTGCTCCTCCTTTTGAAGGTGGAAACGGTAATAATGGTGGTAATATAAAACATATTTTTTTCATTTTTCCCTCAACCTAAAACTTCATTTATTGTTATTTCATTTTTGATAATAAACAATATAACTTTACATTAAATAGTAAAATAATACTTCTAATCTTATCCTTAAATCCATAAGAATTACGTAGAATGTCTAGTTTATTAATTCTTTTATATAAGCTTTTATGTTTATATACATCATACTTTGCAATTGCATGGAGATACCTTTTTGAATTATTTGCTTTAATTTTTTTTAATAAAACATCATTATCTATTAAATAATCATAATAACTAGGAAGAATATTATAAATTAAAATACTGTCCTGAATATTTCTAAAATAATTTTTACTTTTTTGATTCATTATTGAATTACTTCTAATTCTGTAACAATAAAGCCTCTCATTTAAAGAAATTATATTCTTCGCATTTAAAAATGTAAGTGGAGTCCATAACTCATCTTCATGAAGAATTCCCTTTTTAAACCATAAATTATTCTTAATTAAAAATTCTCGTTTATACATACCCAGCCAAACAGTCGTCACATAGTCATTCCTACATTCTAATTGATTTATCAAAAATTCATATGGATGATAGGATTTAACTGGTTCAATTCCTGGATGAGAATAGTCATAATTTATATTATAATTATTTCCAGATTCATCTACAACTAAAGCATCCCACACTATAACATCATCATTATACATATTAGCAACTTCAATAATTTTATTAATCGCTTGTGGTTTTAAGAAATCATCAGAGTCTATAAAAAATACATATTTACCACCAGCTTTAGAAAGCCCATAATTTCGTGCGTCCGATAATCCGCCATTATCTTTGTGATAAACACAAATGTTTTCAAACTCTTTTGCATATCGATCAGCAATTCTACCTGACTCGTCAGTAGAACCATCATCAATTAGTAAAATTTCTAACTGTTCAGTCCTCTCTGCACAAATAATTGAATTAATACATTCGGAGAGATATTGTTCTACGTTGTAAATTGGTATTATAATGGATAATTTTATACTTTCAACGTTCATTTCTCCTCCTCTTACCCAATTCGCATTAATTTATGAACCAATAGATAAATGTAAGGTGAAAGTTTCATTAAAAAAAATCCATAAAATTGTCTTTTTATTAATAAACTTTTAGCGTCTTTTACCTTATATTCCTTCAAAGAATTTCTCATTTTTAAAACATCTATCGAATACATCTGTGCTGCTTTATGCCTATATGTATACTCAAGTACTTTGCATGTTTCATGAATTAAGTGTGCTTTTGCATATTGACTTATTTCATAATCGAAATGACACTCATTTAACATAATTTCAGATAGTTTGACAGGGTCAAAGTATTTTTTGCTAAATTTACCAGTCATCGCAGATCCATCACGTACAATGTAGTGATATCCACAAATATTAGTGTCCATTACTACAATAGATGAATGTTTTAAAGCCTGGTAAACAAAGAACATGTCTTCACCTATTTTATATTCTTTGGGAAACCTTACCTTTTGAACTATACTTCTTGAAAAAAGTTTATCCACAACTTGATTTCCTATAATACCCGTGAAAAATTCTTTAAGTATATCCCTCTTATTATTCCACTTATAAGTTACATTTGCTCTATATTTGACAACATCGCCATTTTTGTGGATTTTATTAAAATCTACAACCGCAATATCAGCATTATTTTCTTGGATAAGCTTTAATTCTTTTTCATATAAATCATATTCTATTAAGTCATCAGAATCCAGAAAAGTGATATACTTACCTGATGCGTTCTCTATTCCTCTATTTCTAGCTTCAGATACTCCTAAATTTGTCTGGTTTAATAAAGAAATATTAGGATAAACATCCGAATATTTCTTACATATAGAGTAACTACCATCTATTGATCCATCATTAACTAAGATAACTTGCAATTTATTAAAAATAGTCTGTCCAATAATGGCGTTCATAGTCTTTTCTAAATATTTTTCAGCATTATATACCGGAATAACAATGGATATGGCGTAATAATAGTCATTCATCTCAATAATTTCCCCTCAAACATCTCATCAACAATTTTCTCTAACTCTAAATTGAACTTAGCATTATTACTACATATTCCTGTTCTCATACCAAGTACTATTTCATCGTACTTCTGAATAGTTTCTCCAAGCATCTCCGTATCCTCAACCAAGATAATCGTTCCCATTCGTTTAGCAACGGCTTTACTAAATTCAACCTGATGATTATTAACATGTTCATTAAAATTATATCTTCTCGGAACAACAATCGGAGTCTTACCTATTTGGAGTGGCATAATAAAACTTGAAGGGCCACCATGTGTGATTACTACTCTTGCATCAGCAACATTCTTTACCATTTCTGTATACGGAAATATCTTCTGCCATTTACAGTGCTTTGGTTTATATGTGCTATAGCCTGACTGAACTAATACTTCTTCTGCAATAGTTCCATCTTCAACTAACTTATCCATACACTTTAGCAATCTATCAAATGGTTGCTCATGAGTACCTACTGTTACAAATATCATTCTCTCACCGCCTTAAAAAATGCTGCCAAGGTTAATAGCCTTAGGGTAAACTTGTTTCATTTCTTCCCATTCTACAATGAACTTATCTGTAACAGGATAAACTATCTTTCCAGTCAATGTAGGCTTATTTATACGATCAAATACTTCTATATAAATTGTCTTTATATTTAACATTTTACCAAGATAAAAGAATGGAACGGCCACAGCTGCACCAGAAGAAATGATAAGGTCAGGTTTTTCATTTCTCAATATTTTCCATGCTAGTTTAGTATTAATCAGAAGTGCCTTAAGGCTTCTATTGGTTGGATAATAACAATGGTAGATAATTTCATATTGTAGAATGCTATTAGCGTCTGATTTATCAAACGTAACCCAAAAACGCTCCTTACCCTCCCAGAAAGGCTTTAACATATATAAGTGGGTGAGGTGTCCACCGGATGATCCTACTAAACACACTTTTAATTTTCCATCTTTAACAGCCATCTTTGCCTTCCTCTACTTTCTCATTTATAAATTCATCTCTACCTTGTTCTTTCACTACATTATACTCACTAATTGATGTACGTTAATTAATTTCTTCATTATTGCAAAATTTCTAATTATGCAAATCTTTTTAGATTAAATAGTATTGTATTAGTTATGCAGTCTATATATACGAAGGAGTTATTATTGAATTGTGGGATATGAGTAAAAATATCATACTCCCCCTATTTACTCCCTTTCCCAAACACCACAACCCACATGGTCTTTAGAATCAGTTTCACATCAAGCATCATAGACCAATTATCAATATACTCAAGGTCAAGTCTCACAACTTCCTCGAAGTCCTCGATATTACTTCGACCACTTACCTGCCATAGTCCCGTAAGTCCTGGCTTAAGGCTAAGTCTTCTCTTATGTCTACCCTCATACTGAAGGAATTCATCATGTGTTGGAGGTCTTGTACCAACTAGGCTCATTTCTCCTTTTAAGACATTAAGAAATTGTGGAAATTCGTCTAAGCTGGTTTTACGTATGAA
>JAFAEB010000306.1 GCA_023424235.1 Bacillota bacterium | reverse complement strand
ATCTAAAGCTGATACTACTATCTTTGTATTTAAAATCCGGTAAATATATTTGTATTAAGCCTTCTAATAACTTCAAAGTTGATACTTTCTCGTAGCCACTTCCATTATAGACAATGGGTATGGTAAGCCCCATTTCCCTAGACTTTTCAATTGCTTTAATAATTTGTGGTATATAATGAGTTGGAGTAACCAAGTTAATATTATGTGCCTTTTTATTTTGTAATTCTAGGAATATTTCACTTAGTCTATCATTAGTTACCTTTTTACCAATTAATCCAGAGGCAATCTGATGATTTTGACAATATACACATTGCAGGGAGCAACCTGAGAAAAATACAGTACCAGAACCACATTCCCCTGAGATACATGGTTCCTCCCACATATGTAGTGCTGCTCTTGCAAGTAATATCTCTGCATGTACTCTACAATAACCTAATTCTCCATTCCTTCTGTCTTTATGACATTCCCTAGGACATAACGTGCAATCAAGTAACTCTTTCATCTTCTTATTCCTTTTACTCTGTAATACATGAATTTTATACCTGATAACGTCATTCGTCAAGATGTGAGCATCAATTAGAATAAACATTCCTATCTCATTAGGCATTATTTATCTCCTATTATACTAGAAAGAATATAGCTAGGTTAAAAAAGCTGCATCAACACAGAATTCGTGTGATACAGCTTAAAATATATTATCTCCAAATAATCCAGATTAGAATGTAACCAGTCGTAACAGCAGCTAAGGTAAATGGTATACCGATTTTCATAAATTGTGCTGATGTAACCTTATGTCCCTCTTTACGTAAGATACCGATGGCTGTAATATTAGCAGAAGCTCCAATTGGTGTTAAGTTTCCACCAAGTGTAGCACCAGTTAATAAACCAAAATATAGAATATAAGGGTCAATATTAAGTAGATTAGCGATACCAGCAGCAACTGGTAGCATTGTTGCGATATATGGAATATTATCAATAAATGCAGAGAAAAGTACTGACGCCCATACAAGTAAAGTATAAATTAAGAATAAGTTATTACCACTAATTTTAACAAAAATGGTACTTATATCATCAACGACACCTGCTTTTGTTATACCACCTACTACAATGAACAATCCTGCTAAAAGCATTAAAGTAAAATAATCAATTTCTTTTAAAGTTCTTATAATTGTATCCTTGTTACCATATTTTACATAATCCCTGATTAGACCAATTATCATTAGAGTAACACATATAATACCATTGGTTAAAGCTGGTTTATTCGGTATAAAGGATGCAAGTATAAGCAGTATTACTGTTCCACTTAACAGTGTTGAAGGAAAATAGTCTTTTACAACGGTTAATTCCTTTATATCAACAGGATGATTTTCTTTTCGAAATACAAAAGCAAGTATTAATGTAGCTGCAAGGGCACCAGCTTGAACAACCCAAAATATACCTACCTTACCTTTAAATACAAAAAAGTCTAAGAAATCCATTCCTGCATATCCACCTAATAATATAGATGTAGTATCACCTACTAGCGTAGCTGCACCTTGTAAATTAGATGCTACTGCAATTGCAATTACACTTGGTACAGGGGAAATCTTTAATTTTTTAGCTATAGTTAATGCTACTGGTGCTATCATAAGTACCGTAGCTACATTGTCAACGAATGCAGAGATAATACCAGCGAAAAGAGAAAGTGCTATTATTGCCCATTTTACATTAGGCGTCTTCTTTAATATTAAGTCTGCCAATAAGGAAGGCATATTAGAGTCGATAAACAGCGACACAACGCCCATCGTACCAGCAATCATCATAAGTACATTCCAATCTACTGTTCCTATAACTTCACTAATTGGTAAAATACCAAAGGCTATAAATAACACAGCAGAGCCTAGGGCGATATATGCTCTAACATTTGGTAAAATCAGCAATAATACATAGGTTAAGATAAAAAGTGATAGTGCTAAAATCTTCATTTTTTTGTTGTCCTTCTTTCGTATTCCTTTTTTATTTTTAACATAACCAAATAATTATAGCAAATTGAGTATCTATTTACAACATTATATCAAGTTAATATTTTAACATAGTAATAAGCAACTACGATTCCTTCCTTCCTATTGAAATTTAGTAGCCATAACTATATAATACTAATAGTATATAGTATTTAATATTATATGAAAGGATAAAGTATACATTTTGTATATAGGATAAGTATGAGTGAAGTAAACAATGTATTATTAGCTTTTGGATTAACCTTATTCGCAGGGTTAGCGACTGGTATTGGGAGTGCTTTGGCATTCTTTACAAAAAAAACAAATACCAAATTTTTATCTATAAGTCTTGGATTTTCAGCAGGTGTCATGATATATGTATCTATGATTGAAATTTTTGTTAAAGCGAAAGATGCACTTACATCAGAACTTGGTATAAAACTAGGTTCATGGGTTACGGTAATTGCATTTTTTTGTGGTATGTTTTTTATCGCAATTATTGATAAGTTAATTCCAAGTGGAGAAAATCCTCATGATATGCATAAAATTGAAAATTTAGAAGAAGAAAGTAAGAAAATCAAAGATTCAAAGCTACTACGTATGGGACTATTTACTGCTTTAGCAGTAGGAATCCACAATTTTCCTGAAGGATTAGCAACATTCATATCCGCACTTCAAGAACCAAGTATCGCAATACCAATTACTATTGCGATTGCCATTCACAATATTCCAGAAGGTATTGCTGTGTCAGTACCTGTGTATTATGCTACAGGAAGCAAAAAGAAAGCGTTTCTTTATTCCTTTCTTTCCGGTTTATCAGAACCAGTAGGGGCTATTATTGGTTATCTTATCTTAATGCCATTTATAAATGACTTAATGTTTGGTATCATATTTGCTATCGTTGCTGGAATTATGGTATTCATTTCATTAGATGAATTATTACCATCTGCAAGAGAATATGGTGAACACCATTTATCCATCTATGGATTAATAGCAGGTATGATGGTTATGGCTGTTAGTTTACTATTATTTATTTAAACAATGAGAAACCGTCTTAATGATGGTTTCTTTTTTATAATTAAATTTTTGGCTTTTCGTGTTTCCTTTTAACATAAAGGTGATATATAAATAATGCAATAATAACGATGCAATTAGCTTTAAGTTAGGTTACTTTCTTTTAGAAATATATATAATATGCAAATCATTAACATATATTATATAAATAATGGAAAGGATTAAAATATGTCGGATAACTTAAGTAATATACCAAATCAAAATACACCATCTTTGGTTTTTACTGGTGAGGGATACATAACAGCTACACCTGATATTGCTAAAATTGATATAGGAGTACAAACGATTGGCAACAACTTATCAGCAATAGAAGAAGAAAATGCAAGATCATCTGCTTCATTGTTAAATAGTATACGAAATTTGGGAGTCAATAATATCGTAAGTAAAGAGTATTCTATTAATAAAGTATATGATTATGACTCTGGAGGAACAAGGATTGATCGAGGATATATCATTAGAAACATACTAGAACTTACAGTAGATAACATTGGTAATATCGGAACGATTATTGATGCAGGGGTAAGTAGTGGAGCAAATGTAGTCGAAAATATTTCATTCCAAATCTCGAATTATAGTTCCTACTATCAAGATGCCTTAAACCTAGCTATTATGAATGCATATGATAAAGCTCAATCCGTCTACCAACTTTTAGGTAGGGAAGAAAGACCAGTCTTTCTAAATATTGTGGAGCAAGCTAATAGACCTACTACAAACACTAGTGATTTAAAACTTAGGGAAGGAGTATATATTACACCAATTGAACCTGGTGAAACTAGAATCAATGCTTCGGTAACTGTTGATTTTATATAAAACATAAGAATTCCCTAAAGCAAAAATAGTCTTTAGGGAATTCTTATGTTTTACTATTTTTTTGGTTTCTTAGCGGAGCTTGCAGATGAAGTAACTTGTGTTCCTCCTTGGCTCTTTCCGGATTTCTTTGGTGCTTTTTTTGGATTCTTATCTCCCATGATTTCACCCCTTTTTTATATTGTTTGATCTCATTGTAAGTCCAAAATATAGGATTGTCAAACGAACTCATACACTATATTCTCTTATAATTTGACAATATCAAGAGTGCTTGTATGATAGATATTACTATGATAAAATAGATCGAAACTATGTAGAAAAAGACTAACATGAAATCATACCCTTAACTAGGATACAATAATCCTTACATTATAAAACATTAGGTGGTTACATTCAGATGGAGAAAAAAGAAAATATACGAGAAACAATAAACAAGCTTCCCAAACTTCCAGGAATTTATAAAATGATTGATTCTAATGGGAATATCATTTATATTGGTAAAAGTAAATGTCTAAAAAACAGGGTGAATTCCTATTTTACTAAAAATCATACATTTGAAAAGATTAAAAAAATGGTCTCTCTTATCGACTCCATAGAATACACAGTAACTGATACTCACTTAGAAGCAAGATTATTAGAATGTATGTTAATTAAAGATGTAAAGCCACACTTCAATTCCCAAATGAAACATGACCAAGGTTATGTATATTTAACCCTAGCAGATAAGAACAAAAATCAACCCCTTTCAATAACCTTAGATAAAAGGGAAGGGTCATTTGGACCTTTTCGTAGTAAGACAACATTGATGAATTCCATTGCAATGCTTCGTAGTCTATACCCTATTAAGAAGTCCAACGATGTAAATAATCCATATGACTTTACTTATCATATCTTCCCTGTATCACTTGATAAGGAGATGTACCATATGACTAAGGACCTATTAATTGATTTATTAAATAATGAAGAGCATATGAGGTTATTTCTTGAGCAATTAGAAGTAAGAATGATGGAAGCAAGTGATGAGTTTCGCTTTGAAACTGCAATTTTTTATCGAGAACTAATCTCTAACATTACTTATCTTTTACTTGTACTAGACGGCTATAAAGAATTATATGATAAGAAAATCATAGCAAAGATACCTACTATAGATGGACATAAACTTTTCTTAATTCATAAAGGAACCATATTAGCTTCAAAAAAATATAAACGATTAAGGGATACCTATATAGAATCATTTACTCGTAAATATCAGAATGCCAATCTAAAATATGATATTCCTAATGATGAAAAAGTAGCAAAAGATTTTAAAGATATAATTTATTCCGAACTATTATCATTACCGAAAAGTGACTTGATTTACTTGAATTAAGTTTATATAGGTTAGTAAAAGCTGTTATGAATCATTTATTCCGTTTGATTTATAACAGCTTTTATAGATTATAATATATATTACCAATATCTTTACTTATTAAACTTCTTACGATAACCGCATTTTAGACACAGTTCTTCTAGAGCAATACGATTTGAGAATCCATTCATAATATTTTTCACTCGTTCACTTTCTAAAACCAGTGAAAAATTATCCTTAAAAATGTTGCCCAAATTAATATTACCTTCTCCATCTAAACAGCATGGTATTATTGTACCATCTACAAGGACACCTATTTGATTTCTAAGCCCATAACAAAATCCAATACCATCATCCCCCTCAATCGATAAGTCCGGCCAATCAAATGTATGATCTTGGTTTAAATATAGGCGGTCAGCAAGCTTAATTCCATTACCAGGGGTTATCACATCGTCAATCTTATAGGATAACTTAAAATGTTCTTCAATCTTTTTCAGATATTCCTGATTTTTATTATTAATCAAGTTAATCTCATTATCTTTATCTAAGTTCCAGAAACGTAGCGAAACGATTAAGTCTGATTTTGCTTGTGCCTCATCTATAAAACTTAAAATTCGCTCCATATATTCATCTTTTTCTTTATAGCTTTCATTCCCCTTTATACTATGTAAGGAGATATTTAATTGCCTAAGAGATTTGCTATTTAATAGTATTTTACTAACTTTATGAAGCAAGGTCCCATTCGTTGTTATATTTACTTTAAGTCCCTGTTCATGACACTTTACTAACAGCTCTTCTAGTTCTGGATGTAATAATGGCTCTCCTTTGACATGTAAATATATATAATCCGTATAAGGCTTAATCTCCTTTAAGATAAAGTTAAATTCCTCCACTGACATAAATTTAGATGCTCTTTTCGTCTTTGGACAAAAATCGCAGGATAAATTGCAAACATTGGTAACTTCTATGTAAAATCGTTTGAATCTCTTCAAGGTTAATACTCCTTCTAAAATAATAACTACTTTTTCTTTTCCATAAAGCTTATTATATCATAAATATCTTAGAAACAATATTTAATTCTATAGAATCAATCTGTAAGGACTCGAAAAGGGATCGCAATTCATATGCGATCCCTCTTATTTTATGATTTAATACGATTAATAATAAATAATAATATAACAGCACCTAGTGTTGAAACTATGATACTCCATAGATTAAAGCCAGTAATACCATCGATACCAAAGAAATTTAGAACAAAGCCTCCAATAAATGCTCCTACAATACCGGATACAATGTTAGCAAATGCACCCATCTTAGCATCATTTCCTGTTATTTTACTAGCAATCCAACCTGATATAGCTCCAACTATTATCCAAGAGATAATTCCCATATTCTAACTCCCTTCTAGTTCGATTTATTAACATATTATAACCAAAATAATTAATAATATGTATTATGAAAATGAACTAAAAAGATCTAATTGTTTTGATTCCAATGTAACATATTCAACTTCATCTATATTGATATCACTTCGAAAACGTGTTACAACTGTTTGAAGTTTATTACCTATCATATCCTGTCCTAAGGTATAATAAACATCAAACTTACTTGTCATTGCTGGTGATACACCTCTTGTAGGTACAATTAATTGAACATTATTTTCTTTTAACATAGACAAAATTGGTTCCCATATGTATACATCCTTTGCTGCACCAAATGGATTATCAATAAAGATTGTTTTTGTAATGTTTTTATCATCCACATCATTGGAATACATTCTCGCAATGTAATTAATAATTGCAATAATAAGTAAGATATAAATACCTTGAGATTGTCCAGTACTTCCAACTGCCTCTTCATAACGAAGATGTCTACTCGTTTCCTTCACTCTCTCTCTTTTATATAAACTTAGCTCCATTCCACCTGATTCACTTATAATTACACTAAACAAGCTTCTTCCAGATAATTTCTCTCTTAATAATTTGCGTTTGTCCTCTTCTTCTTTAATGCTAGTAACTTCGTAAACGATTCGTTCGATATACTGTTCCATTTTATTTTTTCTAATATCTTCTGGTAAGTAAGAAATCCTTAATTTCACTGCTTGAACTTCTTCATTATCCATATACATTTTAGAGAATTTGGCAAACTTCTCGAGATCAGCTTTAATGGATTGACTTTTTTGTAGACACTTTTGAGTAAATCGATCCTTAATTTCTATTATTTCCTTTAATCCTTCATCAATACGTTCAATTTCTTCAATAAAGTAGTCTTTACTCTTATTTAAGTCTTCTCTTAATCGATATGCCTCATGATAATTATGGGGAATGATACATTTATTTAACTCATCACCATATAAATAATTATACTCCGATATATCTTTAACACATTTCTCTTTTGCCTTGTTGCATAACTTGTAACGCTCATTCTTCGTACTCGAATTTTGATTCATCTTATGGCGTAAGGTTTCCAGGCTATTGCTAAGCTCACTGGATGAAATTTTAGTAGATATATTAACTTCTTTTAAATCAATTGAAATATTTAGACTTTCTACAAAGTTATTCATTTTCTCAAGTAAGCTTTCTATTTTTCTTTTCTCTACTTGAATTTCCTCTTCTTGCTTATATCGTTCCTTTAAATAGTCTTTCAGTGCTTGCTTTTTATTCTTATGTCTTAATATTCCAGTTGCAAGTTCTCTTTGATCATCTTCATCAATAGTAATTATGTTACTATATTTATTGGTAAAAGTCTCTTTCATTAAAGTTATTTTACCACTTAAACTATCATATTCTGATTTCTTATTCATAAAAGCAGTATTTTTATGGTCTAATTTACCTTCAGCCTCTTTTAAATGCTCTTTTACAGCTTTTATCTCGTTTTCATGAATAAGAAAATACGAAAGCAATGCTTCTTTTTCCTTAAAGAATTGCAGGTTATAATCTCTATTTTCAATTTCTTTCAGTGTATCTGACATACCTTTTTCATAGAGAGATAGAATTTCTTTTTTTCCTTTTAAGTCATGATTCTCATCTTCATAAGTTTTAATCGCTGCATTTAACTCAATGGTTATATCTTCTTCACAATCGATACAAGGTTCATAATTACCGTTGATATAATAAGAGCTATACTTCCTTTGCCAATCAGAGCTTAGTGATTCAATTTTTTTCTCGATTCCATCTATCTTTTCATTCGCTCTAAGAATATTCTTAGAAGCTTCAATCAGGCTATTGTTAAGTTCATCTAGCATTTCTTTTACTTTACTTGCCTTACTTTCATATTGACGAAGAGTTATATTACTTTCATCTAATCTATTATTTAAATCGATTCGATTATTTACTAGCTGAATTAAGTTTTGATAAGAAAGTGCATATTCATTTAATTCATTAGACTTATCTTTTAAGTCAATAATTCTATCATTACCTTCTTCTATCTCTTTTTGAATAAATATGTCATTTTCGATAAGCTTTTTGCTCTCACCTTCAAGCTCTTTTAGATTACGCTCGCTTTTATTACGTTTAAGCTCATAATGATCATGAAAATCCTTAACATAAAAGTAAAAATCCTGATAAGTTTTTATATTGTCTTCATGCTCTTTTAATTCTTTTTCTAATTTAGTAAGCTCTTTTGTTCGCTTAACTTTTTCTTCCTCTAAATATTCTTCATGAATATATATATCTACTTTATTCTGTAAATATAGTATCGAGCTTTCTTCTTGATTTAAAAGATTTATTTCACGAATTGCTCTATTACTAATAATAGGTACAATGGAATTTAAGTTTAACCAATCAAACTTAAGCTGTTTAACTATTTGCTTATAAAAGCTATCTTCCACAATGATAGAATAAGGTATAATAGGAATGCGATGAAGCAATGCTTCTTTTTCTGATTTTTCAATATCTTTTATAAACTCAGTTCCTAATTCAACATGACTTGACTTGCTTCTTAGATATTCAAAAACCATATTTAAATCTTCATTATCCACAAAAAATCGACCTTCTTCTAGTCCTGTAAAGTACTTTTTTAATGCATAATATCTTTGCTCTTTCAGATACTTATTCCTCTTATTGTCCTCTTCTTTTGCTTGTAGATA
>JAFAEB010000283.1 GCA_023424235.1 Bacillota bacterium | reverse complement strand
TGTGCTAACCCTTTCGCAATTACATTGGGTTTGTAATTATGTTGTAATACATAATCTAATACTCTTTTCTTTGTATCTTCACCAATTCTACCCTTCCCAGATATGGCTCTTGACACCGTGGTCTTAGATAATCCTAAAGCATCTGCAATATCACTAATTGTGATATTTTTGGATACATTAATTTTGTTCATATCATCCATGAAAAACTCCTTTTCCTTTGCGCAATCGGTTGTTCAACTATAGGATATCACTTATTTTATATGTTGTCAATCACTAATTTACTAAATATATTAATTTAATAAATATACATAATGCACAATATAAAAAAATTACTTTTGATTTTTTGCTATTTTTTTGTGCAATCGATTGCGCAAGCACGAATTAGCTTAATGCATAAAAAAAAGGAATGTAGTTATACATTCCTAATATTTACTGATATTCATTTTTTATTCAAATAAGTTATTTTTATATCTCTTCAATATGTTTTAAACCATTGGATGAACGTAGATTCCTTAATATCATTGGTATGGCCGTAAAGAATGCTTATACCAATGCTATGACTCCAAAAGAAGCACTGGATATTGCACAAGATATGTTTGAGAAACAATTTAAAATTTAATTATTAATATAAAAGTAATCCTAAATGATAAGTCTATCTTCTATCAATTTAGGATTACTTTTTAATTCCTTTCTATTATCTAAAAATAGAAATACGAACTTATGAATAAGTAAACATGATTTACAGATACTACTTAAATCAGAGATAGAAAGGATGATAATGATGGAATCTATTAATAACAATAAAGGTACTCCAACAAAAAGAACCGGCGTTAAAAATAAAATCAATTTAGATTATGATTTTAATACGGAATACGGAGATGGAGATATTCCTGATATTGACAAACCAAATAATTCAACTAGCAAATCAAGCAATCAAACTAACAATAAATCAACTAACAAATCAAGTAACAAATCGAGCAATCTCGTAGATAGTAGCGATGGTGATTCTTGTTAATATTTAAATTTATAACAAAAGAGTGTGTGCAAAACTTTAGCAATGTTTTGCACACACTCTTTTGTTAGGATACTACGAAATAGCTTTTATTCATAATATGTTATTTCTAAATTGTTACTATCAAAATAAATAAAGTCACCATCTTCGTAATTCCAAATTGCCTTAAGAGAAGTAGGTATTTTATATCCATTCATGTTTAACTTATAATTATTACATACTACAGACCATGGTACATATTCCATTGTCCCATCACTATTCGTTATTGCTCTATCATTGGTTGTGAATCGTATCATTTCACCATTTTGGTTAAATGTAAAAATACCACTAGCACTAATATCATAACAAGAAATCGTTGCTTTCACATTATACTCATCTATTTCTTCCCACTGTATATAATCCATCGTAGCTACACTTGGTATTAATAAACATTCACTTAAGAAGGTAACTAATGCCGCTTTATCCATTACACTCCCTGTTTGATGAAACACTGGAATAGCTTTAGCAAAAACACCCTTCATGCTTCCCTCTCCATCTATAAAGGAATCATAACCTTGAAAAGGTATCCCAAACATTGAGCTTTCTATTAGGGCAATGCTTTGCGGTTGTCTAGCAAAATAGTATTTTGTATAATCAATGTTCAATTTTTTACCCTCAATACCTTGTACAAAACTCACATCCTTATAGAAGGACTTAATAAATGAGAACTTTGGACTTTTAATATAACCACAATTTTTTATGTATAATTGAATAATCTTAGGTAGTGATTTAATATCCTCTTCTTTTAGAATATCTTTATGTAGTAAGTTATTTGTTACTAATATTTCATAATCCTTTGTAAACTGGGACTTGATGCCTGAATATGGTATGCGAAACCATACTACAAGTAAAGCAATGAGAATTAATATACTACTAATTATTACGACCACGATATGAACCCCTTTATTCTCTTTCTTCATTTTAATTTATCACCTAAATTTAACAAACTAACATTATCCTAGAATATGTTAGAATTATTGTCAAGTAATTCTAATTAATAAAAATGCATATTACCTCAATATACCTTCTTCAACTATTGGTTGAATTGATTAAACTAATAATTGTTGTTCATTTAAGAATTATCATGGTAGAATATAGAAAAACTATAAGGGAGAGCATTAATATGGGATTAGTACTTAGTGAAAATCTAAAAGCTTTAAGAAAAGAAAAAGGAATTAATCAAGAAACCTTAGCTGAATATTTAGGAATCAGTGTTCAAGCAGTAAGTAAATGGGAAAACAACCTATCCTATCCTGATATCGAATTTTTACCTATCATAGCAGATTATTACGAAATAACAATTGATTATTTACTAACCGGTAAATCCATCAATGAAAGCAATGAAGCCCTCTCTCTATCACATGCAAATAACAACACAAGCTATGTAAACTTACCTAATGATAATGTGCTAAGGATTCTTCAATTTAGAGGAAATGAACTATTAAGCAAGGATACCTACGATAACAAAACCCGTATCATGTTACAACTTGGTTCAGATAAAAACGAATATAGTAAAGTTAATGTAGAAATTTGGGGAAGTGCTGATATTGAAGGTAATATAGAGGGTAATGTTAATACTGGACTTGAACTAAACTGCGGTTCTATAAATGGTAATGCATACTCAGGTCTTGGATTGAACTCTGGTAATATTAGTGGCAATGGGTATGCTGGACTAGGTCTTAATTGTGGAAATGTTGGTGGTGATGCCAAGGCTGGCCTTGGACTTAATTGCGGAAATGTTGCTGGCGATGCAGATGCTGGAAGTGGAATCAACTGTGGAGATATCCATGGTGATGTTACTGCGCATGGTGATTTACACTGTAGTAAAATAAAAGGGGATGTATCCTGTGAAGGAAACATTTATTATAAATCTTAATTATAAATTCCTACGATTACTAAAGCTTAATTATTAATCTTAATTACTACTTAATTACTAAAGCTTAATTACTACTTAATTACTGAATATTAATTGCTGAATCTTAATTACTAACTCTTAATTAAGCAAAAAGGGAAGGATCAAATTATTAGATCAGATCCTTCCCTTTCACATAGATATCCCTAAAGGTCTTTATAATTACCTTTGTTATTTAAGCTATAATTAACGTTTTACAAGTTAGAGTTTGAAGCTCTCATGACTAAAGTCACGAGTATTCTCAGTGATGCTAATAAATTGAATATTTAACTTATTTCAACTATCCTACTATACTGTAGTAATGGAAAGCTTCCATCATGAGAAGTTAAATGCATTGGTATATTGTCAATATCACATATGTTTGTAATACCTACTCTAAGAAATGATTCAACCATAAATTCATTCTTTGGATATAGATAGGCAGTTTGAAGATGTGATTTATGTGGATACAAAGTCTTAATTATATCTTTAAATGGTAATGGCTTTACCAAGACATTTCCAAATTGTAGAGACAACTCTAATTTGCTATCCTCTTGGCAAATAACACTCGTATTTTTATTTTGATAACAAATATCTCGGCTAAAAATACCTTCCAACTTCCTAGTTGCTAATTCAATTGTAATCCTTCCTTGAATGGGTGCAGGATTATCGTAGCCCGCTTCTAATCCTTTTAATAAATTGGAGAACCTGTAAGCAAACTCTTTGACTCTTTTAAAATCATCCGTGTTCACATATATAACTTGGCAAGAACTACACAGAAGCTGTTTTGATTCCAATATGTTCTTAGCTAATCCACTTAAGAAGTGATCCGATACTTCCAAATCATAAATATATGCAAAACTTAGCTTATGACCCCATTCAATGATTTTTGTATTTATAGGTGCATGGCTTCGAACTGCTTTAACAGCTTCATCAGAGCCCCACACAACAATTCCATTTACTTCTTCCATTAAAGCTTCAATTGTCTTTATATCACTTGATGGAGTATCGAATACATAGATATAACTTTTTAATTCTGGCATATAGTCTATTAATTTTCTTAATAAATATATGGATAAGCCATTATCACTTGCAGGTAATTTTAATATGTTAATATTACCTGCAAGTAGCCCTTCTAAAACGCTATAGGCAGGTAATGCATCCACATTACCTGCGGCTATATGCAATAAAGTCCCCAAAGGTGCTAAATGGATTGAATTATTTGTGTCTCTAAGTGATTCTACCACCCTAAGTTCTGTATATATCCTTTTTAGCAAGGACTCCCTCTTTATCATGGATACCATCTCCTGAATTAATAAGAAATGATTCCTATCACCTAAGTAAGGAAGTAATTCTGAATCATAAACTCCTTCTAACACATCATTGGCAAATTTATCAGTTGCATCAATTAGTGCCATTTGATTAAGCAGGGGTTGTGATAAGGTAATCGGTATTTTAGTTTTAACTTGCTCCAAAGCCCAGGCGGTCTCTATATTATCATATAACTTACCATTTATTAGTAGCATATTATCCCCTCCAATATTCTTTTGCACCTTGAGAACATGTCTTAATATCCGTCACACCAACTCTACCTAATAATTCAAGATAATCTGACTTGATACCACAATTACATTCCAAGCTATCATGAAGAATACCTAAATCATCGGTTATCACGCTCATGATTGGTATACTTCCTCCAATTGGTGTTAGTAAGTTTACAAGTCCAACCCTTCCTTTCGGTAATGGTTCTAAGGATTGTACATCTCGTATTATAACCCTTCCATACACCGGAATATGAAAATGATGATTTTTACAAGTACAATAAAGGACTGGATGCTCTGCTGCACCGAAGAACTCATGGATATTTTCTTTTTTTACCCCTAATAATTCATATATCATATTAAATAATTCATTTTTTGAGATCTCATCCTGAAAGAACTGCTTCCATCCTCCACCTAGTAAAATTCGAGAACCTTTTGGTAATTTTAACTTTATATTATTTTCCTTCATTAAGGACAACATAAAATATAAGTAAGATGGAAAACCAATTATTCTTATTGGTAGTATTCCTTTACTTCTCTTTACTAATACCTTTATTAATTTTGATAGGTCTATCTTATATTCATTACCAGAGTATTTTAGGGCATAGGTTCTAGTAAGACCTAAAGCATACCAGGTTGATAAGTATGCAGTCTTAGAAATAACTGTTTTATTTTGCTTTGTTGGCTGATAACCAAGTATAATATAGTGGGTTGGTAGAATAGAAAATAAATTGTGTAGGATTCCTAATCGAATGGACATTTTAGCCATTTGGATAATTTCAAATGCACTATAAGTAACTTTGCTACATTTACCACTAGTACCAGAGGAAGTAACTTCAATGATTGAATTATGTTCTATAGAGATATCATTTCTCTTAAAGAAAAGAGTTGGAATTGGAGGAATTTTATAAAGATCCTCCATTGTTTTAATATCCTCAATCTGAAAATGATGTAACTCACATATCTTTTGATAATAATCGGATTGATTAAAGAATCTTCTCGTGGTATCTCTTATACCATCTAGAAAATATTGATTGCTCCCCTTATCATTATAAGGATTTTTACTATAAAGTTTTTTTAGACTTCGTTTCATAATACCTAAACCCCCAATATTCATGCACCTTGGGTAAATTTGATGCAAGTATATACGATATGATATTTTCATCATATCGTATATACTAAGAAAAATCCACTAATACCTTAATAATCTTACCAATTACTTACTATCTCTTTATTTTTCTAAGAAAAATGCTTGTGTAAAAGCTGACATTCCCCAATTTAGGGTCATCTCAACTCGGATATATGTTTCATCACCCATAGCTTTATACTCAGCATAACCATTTTTACCACTTTGAAGAGATAGACATTCTCCATCTTTTCCTACAAAACGAAAGAACTTAATTGTATTTTGGTAGATAGATTTATGACTACATTCAACTATAATTCGATCACCATCAACTTTTATGTATTCAAACTCGGCTCCATTCGAGCAATAAGAGCTTCCATGTTTTAATGCATCTAATATATCTTCTTTCGAGTTAGATTTTGCATAAACATAATTCCATGCATGTAAAAAGGTAGCTGGATTATGAAAGTCATCATTGGCTACGGCAAAAAGTTGCTTGCCATTACTTAGAACTGCATCCCACACATCGCTAGCTAAATTAGCTGGTCCATTGAACCTGTCTCCATTAAATAACTCAAATCCATCTACATTCTCTAACATTAATATTTGCTCGGCTGTCCAATAATCAAAATGTAACCAATGTGGATGTGGTAAGTACGCTAATCCACCTTCACTTTTGATATGGTTTATTATCTTCTGATAATCGAAAAGAGTATATTCTTCACTAGGTTTCTTTATAATATCTTGGTCAAATATCATAGGTACCCCAATTCCAAGAATATGTCGTCCAAAAGACTCTTCTCTACCCTCTATGATTGTAAATTGTTTATCCTTATACTTTTCTTGTAAATCTGTTATTGGTGTAAATTTATTAGGGTGTGTTCCTATTGTATGATCCGTTACTACAATAAAATCGTGCTCTCCCATTCGTTTATATGCACTTATTACCTCATTTAGTTCTAATTCACCATCAGATACTTTTGAATGGGTATGCATATTACCTTTATACCAATTACCTTCCTCTAAATAGGGATTTATCCACCTCATTATGATACCTCCATTAAATAATTACGAAATAGTAAGCTCCTTACAAATAAATAAAAGCTCACTTAATTCTGATATTGTTTCAATTGTATCTCAAATATATATAATTTGAGTACTAAAATACCTAATATCTTTATAATCATAATACTATATTGAATAAGGGTATCATACCCTATTTTTAATTCACTGGCAATTGTTCATTATCTATATTTATACCTTATCATTAATCAAACCAACTATTTATAGCTACCTAGCTACTCCTAGTTGGTTTAACTTAATACTACCCTCTATTTACTTTTTCTTCTTCCCAATAACTAGCACACTTTGTAAAACAATAAAGAAGCAAAGTAGTGCAGCGATTACAATCTTAGTCCACCATGAAGATAAGGTCCCCTGAAAGGTGATGAAGGTCTCAATGGTTCCCTTAATTAAGACACCAAATAAACTACCAATTACATTACCGACTCCACCAGTTAATAGAGTCCCTCCAATAACGGCGGAAGCAATTGCTTCCATCTCAAATCCTTTCGCCTGTTCAACAAATCCTCCCGTAGTGTTTAAACAAAATACCACACCAGCTAGTGCAGCTAAAAATCCATTTATAATATATACCTTTAACTTAATTCTTCGTACATTTAAACCCATTAATAAAGCAGATTGTTCATTGCCTCCTACGGCATAGATAGAACGACCAAACTTTGTGTATTTTAACATATAGAATATTACAATAAGAACTAAGATTCCTATTATCACACTGGGATAAATATAGGGCTTTATTAGAGTACCTCTTTTATTAATCGTCCCACCGATTGGAAGATAAATTTTTGCTTTCGCCATGGCTAGGAAGGTGCTATTCTTAATGGTTATCATATTTACACTAATCATAGCTGTCATACCACGAGCAAAAAACATACCTGCTAGTGTGACGATAAAAGGTTGAAGCTTTAAATACGAAATAAGCCAACCTTGGACAAAACCAAACACTATTCCAATTAGTAATACAATTATAATTGATGTAAAGGCACCAACACCCTTTATCTCCATCATCCATGCTAATAGCATACATGTCATAGCAACAACAGAACCGATGGAAATATCGATACCTCCTGTTATAAGTACCATTGTCATACCAACGGAAGCTACAATAAGTCCAGCATTGTTAATGAGGAGATTTAGAAACACTTGCATGTTCCCAAAGTTTTTATCCTTATAAATAATCATTCCAGCTATGTACATTGCTACAAATAAACATATGGTTATTAAAAGAAGAAAAGTATTCGCTCCAAATTTCTCTCTAAGCTTTGAGATCATTTCATCACCTGCTTTCCTTCTAAGCTTTTATACTTAAATGTTCTTATATAGTTTTTTAATACTGGTGATTGGAGAGCTACAATTAAAATAACTACAATCGCTTTAAATACTGGTAATTGATCTGTCTTAACCTGCATAGCGTATAGAGATGTCGTTAGCGCTTGTATGGTAATGGCACCGATAATGCTGCCAGCTATAGAGAACTTACCTCCACCTAAACTATTTCCTCCAATGGCTACCGCAAGGATGGCATCTAATTCCAAGTTAAGTCCTGCATTATTGGCATCAATGGAATACACTCTTGATGTAATAAGCATTCCACTAATACTTGCACAAAGTCCACTAAAGGTATAAACCAAAAAGATAATAAAAGCAGAGTTTAGACCCACTAGTCTTGAAGCCTTTGGATTCACTCCAACCGCTTTTATGTACAAACCGATTGCCGTTTTCTTTAGGATTAGTATAGTTACAATTACCATAAGGATAGCGACAAAAATTGGTGTAGGGATGGGTACCCCTGGTATAAAGTTACCTAAGAATTTAAATTGCTCCTTTCGTACATATATTATAAACCCTTGGGTAAGCACCTGTGCAATACCACGCCCTGCGGTAAATAAAATTAGTGTTGCTACCATTGGTTGAATCTTTAATTTCGCTACCAAAAATCCATTAAATGCTCCACAGGCAGCTCCAGCTAAAAGCCCTAATAATATAGCTATTATATAAGGGATTCGATAGACATCGCTACTATTAGCACCAACCAGGCTGTATATGGTAACAGCACCCGAAACTGCACTTACAGCCCCTACTGATATATCTGTACCAGCAGATGCAGCTACTACTAAAGTCATTCCAACAGCTAATATAATCAGTTCGCTAGAACGATTTAATATATCAATGATATAACCATAAAAAACCCCATTATTAATGGATACCTGAAAAAAATTAGGAGTCCGAATTAAGTTAATTAACAATACAATAACAAGGCAAAGCAATGGGAAAAACAGATGAAACCCTTTAATTCTCTTTAACAATAATTTAAGTTTATTCATCCTTACCTCCTCTTGCTATGGCTTTCATAATTTCTTCTTGGTTAAGTTCCTCCTCTTCTAACTCAAAAACCTTACTTCCATCTCTCATAATCGCAATTCGGCTACAAACACGAAGCATCTCTTCAATTTCAGAGGAGATAAAAAGTATGGCTTTCCCTTCCATCGATAATTTTAAAATTAGTTTTTGTATTTCTGTTTTCGTGCCAACATCAATTCCCCTCGTTGGCTCATCAAGGATAATAAAATCAGGATTTGTGAGTAACCATCTACCAAGAACTACTTTTTGCTGATTTCCACCACTTAAATTTTTGATAGGAACTTCACGATCCGAAGTTTTAATTTGAAGTAAATCAATATATTTATCTGTAAACTCTTCTTGCTCCTTTTTACTTAGAAGCCTAAAGATACCTCGTTTTGCTTGGAGAGCAATAATAATATTATCTCTTACTGATAAGTCTGAAATAATTCCTTCATGAATTCTGCTTTCTGGTAAATAAGCCATCGATGATTTCATTGCATCAATAGGTGCATTAATAAGAAGCTTCTTCCCATTAACGATTAATTCACCAGTGTCCGCCTTATCAGCACCATAAATGGTTCGAGATAGTTCAGAACGACCTGAGCCTAGTAAGCCTGATAAGCCAACCACCTCTCCATTATGTATACATAAATTAAAAGGCTTAATGGTTCCAGTACAGCCAAGTTCCTTCGCTTCAATGAAGCATTTAGACTCTAGGTTTTTATGATTAGATTCACCTTTTAACTTCGCTATGTTTTCTAAGTCATGTAACTCTTTTCCCATCATTTTGGCTACTAATTGAACTTTATCTAACTTATTTGTTTCATATTCACCAACTAACTCACCATTTCGAAGTACCGTAATACGATCGCTAATTCGATATACTTGATCAAGAAAATGGGTAACAAAGATGATACCGATTCCCTTTTCTTTTAAGGCTTTCATAACTGCAAATAATTTATCAACCTCTTGTTCATCTAAACTTGATGTCGGTTCATCTAAAATTAGTACTTTTGAGGATATATCGACAGCTCTTGCAATGGCAACCATTTGCCATATAGCTACCGAGTAATTTCCTAGAGGTTTCGTTTCATTTATCTTTAAATTAAGATTTTCTAGCATCTCTTTTGCTTTCTTATTCATAAGCTTCCAATCAATTCTACCTCTTTTCATTGGTTCTCTTCCAATGTATATATTCTCTGCTACGGATAAGTTACCACAAAGATTAACTTCTTGATACACCGTACTAATTCCTTTTAATTGTGCATCTTGGGGAGAGTGTATTACAACTGGATGTTCTATTCCTTGTAAATGTATCTCACCATGGTCTAATGTCTCAACTCCTGTAAGTACTTTTATAAGAGTGGATTTTCCTGCCCCATTCTCCCCCATTAGTGCATGAACCTCACCAGCTCTTAAGGTAAAATCAACATGAGACAGTGCTCTTACTCCTGGAAATATTTTATCTATACCACGCATTTTAAGTATAATATCTTTCTCTTCCTTCAAATGAAATCAATCCTTTCACTGTCTATTTCAAAAGGTGAGGTCGTATGTAATACCCCCTCACCTTATGAAATGATACTTAAGAAAACTATGTAATATGGTAATTGTTATTTATAAGAAATTAATAAGTACGACTTGCTATGATATCTTTTGCTGTTTCTGCTGGAAATACTCCTTCATCAACATAAGCAATTTTCTCTACAGTTTCACCTTTTTCTAATTTTTGAATAATCTCAGCTACTCTAGGTCCATGTAATGGATTACATTCTACTGATACATTCATATCTCCTGCTATCATCGCTTCAAAAGCAGCTTTTACTGCGTCAAATGAAACAATAATAATATCTTTTCCAGGAACCTTACCTGCTGCTTTTATAGCATCAATTGCTCCAAATGCCATATTGTCATTTTCAGCAATAACAACATCGATATCATCATAAGATTTTAGGAAGGATTCCATAACTTCTTGACCCTTAGACTGCGTAAACTCACCTGTTTGCTTATCAAGCATTACCCAGTTGGAGTGTTCTTTCAT
>JAFAEB010000166.1 GCA_023424235.1 Bacillota bacterium | reverse complement strand
TAGACATCGGTGCAGATTACATTGCTACAGGACATTATGCTAGAATTGAACAACTAGATAATGGAAGGTTTGCTCTTAAAAAATCTGCAACAGCACATAAGGATCAAACCTATGCTTTATATAACTTAACTCAATATCAACTATCCCATACCTTGATGCCAGTAGGTGAATATACAAAGGATAAAGTTAGAGATATTGCGACTAACATTAACTTACGAATTGCAAATAAACCGGATAGTCAAGAAATTTGCTTTATTCCAGATAAGGATTATGCGAAATTTATTAAAGAGTATACAGGCAATGAAGCAAAAGAGGGTAACTTTGTAACTCCTGATGGTAAGATTATTGGTAAGCATAAGGGAATTATCCATTATACAGTAGGACAAAGAAAAGGTCTAAATCTTTCCTTAGGTCATCCTGCTTTTGTTGTTGCAATAAGACCAGAAAGTAATGAAGTTGTAATAGGAAATAATGATGATGTATTTAGTCTTACATTAAAAGCAAACCATCTAAACTTTATGTCCATTGAGGATTTAGAAGGTGAAATGGATGTTGTTGCAAAAATTCGTTATAGTCATAATGGAGCTTTATGTAGGATTAAAAAGATAGATGATGATATTATCTTATGTACCTTTAGAGAACCGCAGAGAGCAATAACACCAGGACAAGCAGTTGTATTTTACGATGGTGATTATGTTCTTGGTGGAGGTACTATTATGAGAGATGAAATATAAGAATAGCTATGTAAGTTATTAAGAATAAAAGGCTGTTAAACCTTAGGAATATTGTATTTGATGAGAACAACATTTACAAGTATTCTTATGTTTTAATAGCCTTTTAATGATATGCAAATACCTAGTAAATTTCTAAAAAGCAAACGACCTAATCCATGTCGTATCTAGTTAAATCTAGTTCAGCTCCGATAAAAGGTACATCGTGTTCTATGTTGTATTTTCGGTTATTCATGTAATTTTGCTCCCATGGACCTGGGTTATTCATATCACAGCTACGGTAAATAACCACATATAGAACAAGTTCTCTTAGCTTTAAAAAGTCTGGTAGTAGTTTAATCCATTTATATTCAAGGTGATTTTCTTCTCGATAACCTTTAAAAAAGTGATCTAGGAATTCATAGGAAAATGCTATTTTATTTTCAAGGGTATCAGGTCTTAATAAGCAGTAGAATAGTGCGATTGCAATATCACTTATAAAATACATATAGGAGCAATCGTCAAAGTCAAAAATAGTGATTTCCCCATTCTCATCAAGAAAGAAATTACCAGAATGAACATCGGTATGTATTAGACCGTAACCCTCTATGTCTTTCGGTAATTGCTTTAATTTATCCATTAAGGAGTTAAGCTTATCTATTATAATCTCGTTACCAGCAGGTAAGTATTCACTGCAATTAAGTAGTAACTTATCTTCATACCATGTTGGTCTTAAAGGACTTTTTTTAGGAGTATAATTCTTAGTTAAAGCATGCATTTTACCTATTGCCTTGCCCCACTTGTAATATAAATCATTATTTGCCATTTCTTTATTTAGGTGTTGTCCTTTTGCTTTATGAAAAGCAGTAAGGATAAAATAACTACCATCATTAAGATTAATTTTCTCAACTAATTGATTGTTCGTAGAATATACAGGCATACATACAGATGCCCCATGAAGGGCTAAATATTCTACCCATTCTAATTCACCCAATACCATATCAACATCTCGATGGGAGCTATGAGTGATACGTAAGACATAGTCCTTTTGATTTAAGGTATAACCATAAACATAATTTTCAAAACCACCAACTTTTTTTAAGCTATTATTATCCATTTGAAATCGATTTGAAGCAATGCTTAAGATTTCATCATTAAATAGTTCATGTACATGTTTTTCCATTTTATATCCCCCATTTATTTTATAATAGATTATAGCAAAACACCTAAGGTATGTCTACATTCTGCTTATCTTGAATGGATCGTATACCATCCTAAATATCGTAATAATTTTACGTCTTTGGATAACAGATTTATAATGTGATCATAGTAGGCTTTCGATTTCTAAAGATTGCATAATACTTATATCCAATCGCGAGTAATTGTTGCTCAATTACATTAAAATCATATGCTAAATGCTCTGGCTTGTGTCCATCAGATCCTATGGTGATTAGTTCTCCGCCAAGTTCTTTGTAGCGTTTTATTATATCAATATGAGGATGTGGCATTCCAAGACCATATTTATAACCAGAAGTATTAACTTCAATTCCCTTACCTTGTTGTATAATCGTTTTTAGAACCTCATCTAAAATATCGCTATATTTTTGATAGGAGAAGTTTATATTTTTATTAGATGCATATCGAATAGCATAATCAATGTGGCCATAAACATCAAAGTCGGTAAATGCTCTTATATTATCTATAATACTTTGAAAATACATTGTCATTGCTTCGTGTTCAGATTTATTTTCCCAGTATTCTTTTTGATAGGGATCTAGGTTTCCTACTAAATGAGAGGAGCCAATGGCAAAATCAAAATCATACTTCTTCATAAGGGTGGCATATCTAGTATTAAGGTAAGGTCTAAGACCTAGTTCAATTCCTATTAGAACTTCAATTTTATTTTTATATTCATCCTTTAATTTGGTTAAGCTTTTAAAATATTCATCAGGATTAAAAACAAAGGAATAACCGCTCTCGGGTGGAAAATCATAATCCATATGATCGGTAAAACACATTGTTTTTAATCCAAGTTTAATTCCTTGTTCTATCATGTCTTCTGCTTTTGTATCAGAATCACTTGAAAAGTTAGAATGTAAGTGATAATCAGCAATAATCATAGTGCCTCCTAAAAATGTAAATAATATTAATAATGAAAACTGTTAAATAATAGAATACTCCAATGTGTTAATCTTATCAAGTGTTTTTGTCCGATTTGCCTTTCTAATTCATTCATTATAATAAATAACTAAAATGAAGCTATTAAACTGTATTTTAGAAGGAGTGTAACCTAAATTCTAGGCAGGAATATAGTGTTATATGCCTTTTAATATATAAAGGTAAATCTATATAAGGGAGTGAAAACATGAGAATTGCAGTAGATGCAGGGCATGGAAGTAACACAGCTGGAAAAAGAACACCTCCAATGCCTTATGATATTGACTTTAATAAAGATGGTATTATTGATGTTAAAAAGGGTGAAAGTATAAGAGAGCATGTGGCAAATGCCAATGTAGCATATTTATTAATAAAAGAATTAGAACGTTGTGGATTAGAAACCTTTATGTCAGGATTTAATGATAGTAACCCATACGATGATAAAGATATACCATTATCGGAGAGACAAAGGGCGATTGTAAATGCGAAATGTGATTATTCCATATCCATTCATTTTAATGCATATGGTGATGGAAATACTTTTAATTCTGCAGAAGGTGTGGGTATCTATATTCATAATCAATATTTAAAAGACTCAGAAAAGTTAGCTAAATCTGTTCTAAAGTATTTATTAATGGGAACAAGCCAAAAAGATAGAGGAATTACAAAGCAAGCCCTAGCAATGTGTAATTGCAATGCCCTTAATGTCAAAGCTGCTATTTTGGTAGAAGCTGCGTTTATGACCAATGAAAGAGAAGCGACAGAGCTAATGGCATCTGCTGACTTTTGGAAGGAGACTGCCATAGAGATAGCAAAAGGAGTGTGTGAATATGTGGGTAAGAAATATATAGAAGAGCCTATTATGCCAAGTAAAACGATAAGCAAAAAATCATCTGTCTATGATATAAAGTGGGTACAAACTAGGTTAAATGCAGTTTTAAGTAAAGAAGAAAGCTTTATACCATTAGTTGTGGATGGAGTATTTGGAAATAAAACAAGGATTGCTGTACTCATATATTGGGAGAGACTTGGCTGGAATAAAGATGGGGTGGATACTGGATGGAATGTAGGTAAAGCTACCATTAATGCTTTGTACAGTGGAAGGACTAAATAATTTTTATAGAAGTCTAGAACCCTTGTCTGTTTTACTAATAACTTACAGACAAGGGTTCTAGCTTCTTATAATTTGATTAATCAACTTGAGTTATATTTGTGATATCAGGTGATACGATAAGAGAGTAGTTTGTGTAGTATACTACAAAGCCTGGTTTACCACCGCTTGGTTTCTTAACATTCTTTTTCTGAGTATAGTCTATTTCTACTTTATCACCTTCTCGTCCTTTCGAATAGAAGGCTGCTAATCTTCCAGCTTCTTCAAAAGTCCTATCTGGTAATTCACCTTCTGGTGCTTGTACAATTACATGTGAGCCTGCCATATTTTTTGCATGGAACCACCAATCATTACCGGTAGCAAACTTAAATGTTAATTCATCATTTTGATAATTGTTTTTTCCAACATAGATATGATATCCATCGCTTGAGATGTAATGAAATGGCTTACTATTAATTTTTTGTTTTTTTACCTTTTGACCTGGTTTGGTAATAAGGTGTTTGCGTTTCATATAGCCATATTCAATAAGTTCTTCTTTTAATAATTGTAGATCATCTTCAACCACAGCAATATCCAGGGAAGTACGGATCGAATCGAGATGGATTAAATCCGTTTTTGTCTCTTCGATTAAATCAGTAAGTGCTTCGTAAGTACGTTTTAGCTTATTGTATTTATCAAAGTACTTTTTACTATTTTGAGCTGGTGTTAGGTTTTCATCCAGTGGTATTGTAATCTCCTCATTGCTATAATAATTAAGTGCAGTTAATGATTTTGCTCCTTCTTCTAAACCATAGCCATAAGCATTTATTAACTCACCGTATATACGGTATTTATCACGTTTTTCAGTATCTTTAAGTTGTTTCAATTGTAAATCATATTTTTTAGAGTTACGCTCAATCGCGTTAGCCACAATTTTTCGTAAATCCACGGATTTTTGTCTAATGCGAGACATTGCATTCTTAGATGAATAATAAGTTTCTAAAACAGAAGAGATGTTATTAAATTCCTTATAGTTATAGTTACTATAGCTTTTTAATACAAAGCATGAAAACTCAATCGGTGTTTGCTCATTGTACACTATATTTGGCTGAAATTTTGCTAAGTTAATATCCTCTATCATATAGTTAAATTGATTAAATAAATGGATTGTTTCATTTTCACCTAAAGAGCTTGTAGGTAAGGTACTATCAATAGAAGCTCGATGACATAATTCATTCGCCATAAGTGGACTAAAACCTGTTATGGAGTTATAAATTGCTTTATCGATGGGTGAAGGTTTGCTTAACACAAAATTTTTAAAATCATCTAAGGAAGTAGTAAAGGGGTTTAATTTCTCGCTTGTTGTAGGCAGAACATACTCTCTACCAGGTAATACTTCGCGTAAGGAACTTACCAAGTGGGAAATATGTTTAATACTATCAACAATTTTAAAATTATCATCTGTAAAAATGATATTACTATGTTTCCCCATGATTTCTAATATTAAATATTTTGTGCATAGATCGCCTAGTTCATTTAAATGTTCAATCTTAATTTGAATAATTCTTTCTAAGCTAGGTTGTATAATATCAAGAATTCTAGCACTATTAAGATGCTTTCTTAATAGCATGCAAAATCCCGGTGCAGTCATAGGATTTTGCTTACTTTCTTCTGTTAAATAAATTAACGGAAGACTAGCATTAGCGGATAAAAATAATTTATAGTTATCTCGGTTATTTTTTATTGTTAATACAAGTTCATCTTTTTCAGGTTGAGATATTTTTGTTATACGACCATCAATTAATGTTTCTTTTAGTTCGTGTACCACATTGGATACGACAAGTCCGTCTAGAGCCATTTTTTAATCTCCTTTATATATCACGAATTTATTATAATTTCATGGGAATAAACATTTCTAATACTATTAGAGTTTATCCTGAAAACTATTACATAGTATGTGAATTTATTTTCTAGAATTGGTTTTTTTAAGTATATCATTTGAAGGTTTAAGATTCAATCCATTTGTAATTAATGTATGAGAAACTTAATTAATTTTGGTAATAAAATCGTTTGTTTTAGATTAATTAGGTTTATTTTTTTGATATATTGACTAATTGGTACAAATCTATTATAATTAGATGAAATGCCTATTTGAGAATTATGGGAATATATGTATTCCTGTGGAGTCTTTATAAGACATTATGATGATATGAAAGAACGTGATAATATGTTAAAAAGCATGACTGGCTTTGGTAGATGCGAAGAGTCAAGTGAGGAACGCAAGATAGTTGTTGAAATGAAAGCGGTGAACCATAGGTATTGTGATATTTCCATTAAGATGCCAAAGAAGCTAAGCTTTTTTGATGCTGGAATTAGAAATTTACTAAAGCAATACATTGGGCGTGGTAAAGTGGATGTGTTTATCACTTACGAAGATTATACCGAAAATAATGTATGTGTTAGGTACAATGAAGATATCGCCAGGGAATATTATAATTATCTTACTAAGATGAGTGATACATTTCATATTGACAATGATATTCGAGTGTCTGCCTTATCAAGATTTCCTGATGTATTTACATTAGAAGAGCAAACAGTGGATGAGAATGAATTATGGAAGTTAGTAGAACGTGCAGTTAAAACTGCTGCATCTATGTTAGTGGAATCAAGAATTACAGAAGGGGATGCGCTGAAGACGGACATAAATAATAAGCTTGATTCGATGTTAGATTCAGTTCAGTTTATTGAAGAGCGTTCTCCAGAAATTATTAAAGAATATCGACAAAAGATTACACAAAAGGTTAATGAGCTTCTTGGTGA
>JAFAEB010000133.1 GCA_023424235.1 Bacillota bacterium | reverse complement strand
TTCTATTCCCTGTATTAAACTTTTTGGTAGTGATTCCATATAAAGCTCTTGCTCTATTTGTAATTCAAGTAACAATTTATCTAATACTTTATTTAGTATTTTTGCTATCTTATACAAGGAATCCTTATAAGGAACAATAAAACGTTCTGACCTTTCATCTACAAGAGCAGCTTGATTTATTTTGATAAAGAATGTTGAAATAACATCCTTTAGATGTTCTACCGTTAAAAGTAAGGATTCTCTAGCTCCATCAATCTGTTCAATATTATATATTATTTGATCCATATCATCCTTTTTAATTTTATTCCCAGCTTGTATCGCCGCTGGAAGTATTATTTTATGTCCTTCATCAAAAATAACACCACAGTAGTCTGGAAGTATTGGTAATTTTCCTTCAGAAATACACTCACCACGTGTCCATAGATCCTTAAAAAACAAATCATGATCCACAACAATAATATCTCTTGCTGCTCTGTAGTACTCCTTTGCTTTTATTAATTTACAATACCCACGATTTAAACAAGTTTCACAGGACATTCCCTCTTCCCATCCAATATAATTCCATATAGTATCTGGAATTTGAGGAATTTCCGAACGTTCTCCTCGTCCTGTATTGTATAACCATTCATTTATCACCTTTAATACTTTTTCTGGCAGGTTATCAGACATCGCTAAGGATTCATCCACTTTTACATCACATACATATTGATGGGAATCTTTCGCCATCCTTGCATCGATATCTAAGCCTAATAAATCAGAAAGCGACTGTATATCACCATTATCTCCACAGAGCTGTTCTTGTAATGCGGTAGACGCACATGCAATAATAATAGGCTTACCTTCAAGTCTAGCATAAGCAATTGAAGGTAGCAAATAGGCAAATGTTTTACCAGTACCAAGCCCTGCTTCCGCAAGATGTGTTTTCCTATTACATATGGCATCTGCTATCTTAAAAGCTGTATATATTTGCTCATCACGTACTTCATACCCATGCTCAGGGAGTATGTCATAGAAAACATCGCCAATCCATTGTGTTAATTTATCATTAAAGTCCTCTCTTCTATCATACTCAAATAACGGTTTTAGTCTTGCACACATATCCTATTTCTCCAGTCACTACTCTATTTAACTTATAATTATTACTTATAAAAAGCGATTCTCCTATCATACCTTAACCTGATAGAAATTTCAAATATTCTATAAATAATAATTATATGTATTTATACTTAATCCTAGTTTTTACCCAATAATAGAAAGGCTGCTGCAACTAATATTATATCAATTGCAACAGCGCTATATGATTATGATATTACTTTATTATGCCTTTGTATCTGTGCCCATACCAACAAAGTATTATTTCAAAACGTTTTACACTAACTTTTAATGCAACAATTGATTTATACAAGTAAGGGACTAGCTTCACCTATGGCAAATAAATTAAGTCTATGAAGTGCTCTAGTGGATGCAATGTATAAACATTTTTTATCCTCCACACTACTATAGTTTTTAGAATCTGCATCACATATTAAAACAGCATCAAATTCTAGTCCTTTTGATAGATATACAGGTATTATAAATACTCCATTTAAGTCTTTAGTACTCTCGTTTTGTATAAGTTCAACCTGAATTTCTTCTTTTAAGCTTTCATACAAGGATTTAGCATTCTTCTCGGATTTACAGATTAGTCCAATTGACTGATATTGCTTTTCTTTACAATAATGTACTTCATTTTTAATCATCTCAATTAGAGACACAAGATCAGATGCAATATATTCTTTCGGCTTTTCTCCTATTCGATTAAAGCTTTTAATTTCAGTATTAAGATCAATAAATTTTAAACTGTATTTTAAAATCTCGTTGGTACAGCGAAAACTTTTATCCATTGTAATAAGACAGGACTTTTTTTTATTTATTATCTCATTGATTTGATGATATAAGGATATTGTCTCATTTTTTTCTAGTGTTTGATTCATATCTCCTAGTATCGTAAATTTGGCATTAGAAAAGAGTAACTTAAATATTTCATATTGAAGTGGATAATAATCTTGTGCTTCATCAATAACTACTTGCTTTATATTTTTATATTCATTACTTCCATATAATTTTAGATTTAAATAAGTTAAAACGATAGCATCCTCATAACACAAAAAATCTCTGTAGAAATTTTCCTTCGTAAATTCAATAATATCATCTATATTATCACATAATTCCAAGCCTTGTGTTAAGCTATAAAAATATTCTTTATCTTGAAACATCTTTTTATAAAGATTAATAATACTTGGTTCTGTAATTCTTTTAATCTCACTTTGTAGTAGATGTTTGTTTGATTTCTTTATCGTTATTTTTGACTCATAAATTAACTCATAAATAAAATCTTCTAATTGCTTTAACTTTACTCCTATGGGAATTTCAACTCTGCTTTCTATTTTTTCCCTTAATGATTCTTTTGTTATGATACATTTATCATCGTAATAGATATCATTAAACTCTATCCACCTATATGCTACATCCAAAAGAAAACGATCTAAGATAATTAAAAAATGCTTTGAGGTTTTAAATTCTATACTAGACTTCATTACTTTATCATTTCTTCTAATTGTTATTAGTTCTTCTAAAAATAAATTTTTTGATTGAATCTGATTCGTATTTAATACAGTACTCATAATTGTTTCAAATACAACAGATTCAACATTGCTCTCACCAAGTTCTGGTAATACCTTAGAAATATATTGCTCAAATAAAGTATTTGGAGATATAATTATTATGTTGTTTGCTAAAAGCTTTGATTGTAGGCCTTGATACATAAGATAGGCAACTCTATGAAGAGCAATTGAAGTTTTACCACTTCCTGCTACTCCTTGAACCATCATTAAATCATTATCCATATCTCTAATTACAATATCTTGTTCTTTCTGTATGGTTTCTACAATTGTTTTCATTGTCGTTGAAGTATTTTTAGATAACATCTTTCTTAAAAATTCATCCACAATATGAACATCCGCATCAAAAAAATATTCTAGTAGTCCATTTTTAATCTCGTACTGGCGCTTTAAATTAATTTCTCCGGTAATTCTTCCACTAGGTGCTTCATAATACACCTGCCCTAAAACAAAACGGTAGAATACACTGGCAATTGGTGACCTCCAATCATAAACTTCCATTTCATATGAATTATCTTTTTTAAGAGATGAACGACCGATATAGATTTTTTCAAAGCTATCCTCATCATGAAACTTAAAATCAAAGCGAGCAAAATACGGAGATTTTATAATCTTATCCAATGTAGCTATTTCTTTTTCAACTTCTTCATAATCTGATAGCTTATTATTAACTGGATTAACATATTGATTTAATTCGGCAAGAGCTTCAAAACCTTCTGATGACCAAAGATTTGATATTGAGTGTGAGGTATTTTCTCGTAACTCCCTCTTAGCACATAGAATTGCTTGTTTATTATTCTCGTTTCTTTGCTGTGCTTGGTATCGTTGTTTCTTAGCTAACATAATCGTTTGCTCTAACCTTTTGTTTTCAAATTGTAATTCAGATTCATTATATTCCATAATAAAATCTCCTCTCACTTAGAAAAACATATCTTGTAAAAGTTACGCTAATGAGTGTAGCAAAGGCATATATGGAAAAACAGTCTTGTTGTTAAAAAAATTACATGATATAATTAAGATAGAAAGAAAGCTAAGTTAAGTAATTACTCATAAATTCACATACCTATCTAGTATATTTAATATTAATTATCATACAGGTATCAATCTCAAGCATCAAACTTTCATACAGACTTCAAACTTTCATACAAGTATCAAACTTTCATACAGGCATCTAACTCTCGCTTCTATCCTTAGTTCTCTTAGAAACCATTCCTAGTACTGATTAATATGAATCTCTGATTAATATTAATCTCTTATTGACAAGTTTCATTATTTTTTATAGAATATAAATTAGATATCTAATTAGCACTCTATATTACTAAAATTAATTCAATTGTACTTCCTACATTATCTTTTAAAATTCGCTTATTATACTGTTAATAATAGAAAGGAGCGAAATGGAGCATATTAACAATCGTTTACATACTGCATTAATTGCTACTTCTTCGATTCACAAAAAAAGAAGTAGACTAGAATTTCAAAAACTAAACTTATCTGATGGTCAACCAAAGATTCTGTCTGTTTTATATGAACATGAAGGATATCTACAGAAAGACCTTGCTATGCGTTGTCATATTGAACCTGCGACTTTAACATCTGTTTTAAATAATATGATTCATAAGGAGCTAATCTATAAGGATATTCGACATGTATCAGGTGGTAAAAGAGCCTATGCTATCTTTCTAACTGAAAAAGGACGTGAAATGGCACAACATATAAATACCATTGTAGATAATATTGAAGAGGCTAGTTTTTATGGCTTTGATGAGAGCGAAAAAAAACTCTTAATCCAATTACTATCCCGAGTTATTAAAAATCTTGAAAATTAAATCAACTGCTATCGTCTAACAATTTAAGTCCTTGTATTAATGTCTTGAGAATTAGATTACTACTTTAGTTTTAACAATTTTAATTATGTATTAATGAATACTTATTATCATTATAAGGAGTATAATTATGATAAAAAAATCTCTATTTTATTTACTCTTATTATCGATTACTATTATTAATATAGGATGTACTAGAAGAACACAAGATAATGCAACTTCAACGAATCCTCAAAGTGATGAAGCAAGCCCATCTATATCAACTACAGATGATGTAAAACCAGATGATACTGTTCAAGGAGAAAATGAATCTATACTCCAAAGTACTCCTGAACCTACCCTTTCCTTAGAACCAACAGAAGCAGTAGAAGCTACAGAAGCTTTTTCCTTACCTGATATTATTCCAGTCCGTTACATAAAACCACTCTTAAAGAATAGTGGAACCATTGAGAATATATCTTACATAACACATGATTATTTTGGTGATGGTTCTGAAATTACCAAAGAAGCATATGTATATCTTCCATATGGTTATGATACCACGAAAAATTATAATGTGTTGTATCTAATGCATGGTATCGGTGGTAATGCAGAAGAATGGGGTATGTACAATTCAACCTCAAAGATAAAAGCAATTATGGATAATTTAATTCACGAAGGAAGCATTGAACCCTTTATTGTAGTAACTCCTAATGGACGCTCAAGTAAAGATTATGCGAATACTTCATCTGATTTTAAATCCTTTTATTTATTTGGTGAAGAGCTACGAAATGATTTGATTCCATATATTGATAAAACTTATTCTACCTATGCTGAATACAATGAAGATGGCTATGATTTAACTAGTGCTAGGGAGCATAGAGCCATGGCTGGATTATCTATGGGTGGTATGCAAACCATTAATATTGGTTTATGCGAATCCTTAGATATATTAAGTTGGTTTGGAGCCTTTTCGGCTGCACCAACAACTTATACTGCTTCACAAATAGTAGATTATTTAAAAAACTTTCCTGACTATAATATTAATTACTTTTATAATATCTGCGGTAAGGAAGATGGTATTGCGATTGCAAGCTCTAGTGCAGCTACAGCCGGTCTTACTAACTTAACAGATAAACTTATAGATAATGAAAATTTTATCTGGCACACACTCCCAGGAGGACACGATTTTAACATATGGTATCTTGGTTTTTATAATTTTGCACAGATTGTCTTTACTAATTAACTCTCCCATTTTTAAATAAACCCAAAACAAATAGAATCTCCATAGCGGAGATTCTATTTGTTTTATCCTTTATAGTCGACCCTTACCTGTGATATGATCAATGTCTATTTTTATAAGCATCGTTTTATCTTTCGCATTCTCAACGTACTTCATACCTTTCTCATAAAACTCATTGGAATACTTTTTTATAAGCTCCATTAAAAGTTCTGATTTATACTCATCTTCAACTTCCTTCGCTCTTCCATAAATAACAACACTTTTATAATTGGTACTGAACTTTTCTGCTAGTATTTTTGTATCTCCAACCACAGAAAAAGAAACTTTATCATTTTGTCTAATATTATCTAACTTTTGCCCCTCTGTTGCACAATGGAAATAGATACAATTCTCGAAATATACATAACTTACAGGTACAATACATGGATAACCATTATTTCCAACTGTAGATAGGAAGCCATATTCACCATTATTTAGTAATGTTTCAATCTCTTCTTGTGGTAAAGCTCGATCAATTCTTCTCATTTCTCTAAACATTGTTATTCTCTCCTTTTATTCGTATAACTTAATTATATACTCTATAATCACTGACTTTCGATTAGCAACAATTGACCTGGTTGTTTTCCATGTAGTAACCTTTATAATTTCGTTTTGCCTCATACAATGCTTCATCAGCAAAATGTAGCAATTCATCATATGTAAAGCTTCTTCCATCAATCCACATAATACCTGCAGATAGCATAGCAGGAACATTATTTCCGTCTGGAAGTACCATACACTCTATCTCCAACTTTTGATAAAAGCCATCCATACATTTTCTTAT
The DNA here is from genome assembly GCA_023424235.1 of Bacillota bacterium. GTDB lineage: Bacteria > Bacillota > Clostridia > Lachnospirales > Lachnospiraceae > Anaerocolumna. The sequence continues at coordinate 4,248 of JAFAEB010000133.1, read as the reverse complement.
CTCGTCTTTCGATTCAAAGTCATGAAGTAACAGTATAAATTCATCTCCAGATCTTCTCCCTAATAATACATTAGCTTCACCTGCTATTTTCTTTAGATTCGCTACTGCTGTTAAAATATATGAGTCACCCCATTTGTGTCCATATGTATCATTTATGAATTTAAGATTATCCAAATCAAACATGATTAATCCAGCTTGTTTATCAAAAGCATAGTTTTTATACCATATTTCAAAGGAACTTTGAAAACTTTTTCGATTTAGTAACATCGTTAAAGGATCGTGATCTCGTTCTCTCATAATTTGCTTTTTTTCAAGAATTTCATCTGTTACATCTAATACTACACCAATCGTAATATTCTCTTGATTGGTTTCCTTGAACCGAATCCACTTATTTACTTCACATCCAATATCATATACATTTGATTCGTCTTTCAATGGTTTGGATAAGACATTATTCATAATACTACGAAATGATAGGGCATCTATTTCTAGCTTATTTTCCGCTAGCCAGTTAATAATGGAATAAAAATTGTTGGTTACAAATACAGAATTCGTTTCATGGTTAATCTCATAGGCACCAATTGGTAACTCAAACAACTCAACAATCTTAGCTAGTCTTGATGCTGATTCTAGCGTGCGTTTATTCGCAAGTTCTATTGCCTTTGAAAGCTCGTCCAATTCATGAAATCCAGTAGGTTCTAAGTTCAAGGCTCTAAGTTGATTGCTATCATTTACTTGACTAGCAAGCCTAACAATAGGTTTTGTAATCCGCAAACTAATAAAACTCGCACCTATCCCACCAAGTATCAAAGCAATTATTAATGATACCCATAGGATCTGCTTAATACGATTGGCATAGCTTAAAAGATAATCCTCACCCATAATCCCTACTAAGTACCAATGCTCTTCTTCAAAAGGTGTATTATATTGATACAAGTTAAGCTTTTCAACCGATGCAAAGAGCTGTTCTTTTCCATAATGGTTATTTATAATAAATATATTTTTATCTCTGTCAACGATATCAAGGTCTAAAGGTTTGTCATTATCGATCATACGTCTTTGAAGAGCACCCCCCATAATGATTGGGGTTAAATGCTTTCCATCATCATCACTGTATGCGATTAAATAACCTAAAGAATCCTGTGGTTGTAATTCTGTTGCTGGAAAGTATTTGTCTAAATGACTCAATGTTATCTCGATACCAACGATACCTCTTAAAACACCAACATTATCAAATAAAGGTCTTGAATATGTAACAATAGTAACATCTTCTGCTTGTAATTTAAATGGCTTACTCCAATAGCCTAAGTAGTTTGCTTTACTAGTAATTGATGTTTTATCACAGGGCTTTCTAATAAAATCCGAGTTTTTATCTGTGACCTTTAAATTATATCTCCATGTTTGATCTAGGGGGATCTTTAATGACTTCGCAAGTTGAGATGGGCCATACACCATATAAATATCTTCGTAATTGTAAGGATTCATAATAGGATCATAATCTCTTAAATACAAAGCTGGAAGTTCATTCTTACTATTTTTGTCACTATCTAGTATAATATAAGCTCCAGTTACTTGTGTCGTTCTAATCATGGATATTAATTCTTGTATTGCCTCATCAAAAAACAAGCTAGAGTTAAACTCATGTTGACTTCCATGAAGTAATTTTGATATATTGGCTACATATGGCTCAAAGTTCGTCCATTTATTTTTCATTTCCCGCTGTAGATAATCTCTTCTGCTAGAAGTCTTCTCATGAAAAAGCTGATAAGCATTATTTTGAGCCTCTTTGATAACTCCACCTTTTAATAAAATTAAACTAAATAGAAGTGTTTGTAATATTATAATGCCTAAAATAATAATTACTAGTTTGTATACTATTGAAGATGAATGGTATTTTAATTTTTTCATCGTATTTCCTCGTTATTTTTTTGAGTATCATATTTGCTTCATCAATAAAATTAGAATACCATTGTTCAAAGGCTTCTTCCGAACATAATTCCGAAATCAAGGCTTCTCGATTGCCACCATTACTTACTCTTTCATTCAGTATTTCTAAATCATTATTAATCTTATTGATAAGGTTTGTATCTAAAAAATATCTCATTTCAAAACTTCCCAAAAAGGGTTTGCTATTGTATAACGTATATTCATTGAACATAATATTGCTTGCTTTAATCGATTCACCAATGGCTTTTATCTCAACCCTACGCTCTATCATTTCTAGCATGTCAACTTCTTTAAGGGCATCATTTTCGACTGGAAAATACCCTGTTGATAATGCAAACTTAAGATTTTGCTTTTTATTGGTTAACCATTTTAGAAATAACATAGATGCATACTCATGAGCTTTATCACTTTTTGTAACACACATCCCCGCTCCTTGCTGAATAGCTACAGCTTGCTTATTCTCAAAGTGAGGATATGGCAATACAAGAGGTTCTATATCTACCATCTCATCTTCACTATAGCTTACCGTCACTGGAAAATACGCAGCACCTGCTGTTGAGCCCGTATAGGCTAATACGGAACCTGTTTTAGCATCATCAGAGCTAAATCTACCAGATTTTAAATAATATCCGTTTACATAAGGCTTATATGCATAATCCCATATCATTTTTGCATTTTCATGGTTAAAATTCAAATCCACTGTCCCATCATCATTGTATATGTAAAACTCATTACCTAATTGCATACAAACAACCATCATATAATTCGCATATGAATCTATTCCAAAAAAGCTTTTTCCCATTTCTTCATAATACGTTTTTGAAACTTTATAAATCCCTTCCCAGGTTTCTAAATCAGAATTGGTAAAACCATGTTCTTTCGCAAAAGGCTCCCAAAGTGTTTTATTAACATAAAGATTTTCTGATGATTTAGCAACAGGGACAATATAATATTTATTATCTGTAATAAACTTTCCTTCATCTAAAAACTCTTTCCTATAGCTTTTTAACTCCTCTTCTGTAAAATACTGTTCTAAACTAACAAGAGGAACTATTTGATGTACCCGAAATGCATTGTCTGAATAAGATGCAAAAATCTCTGGCATCGGAGCTGATCCAATAGCTCCATTTGCAGTGTCAAAAATTGCAGTAGCTAGTTGATTAACATCACCTTGACTCTTAGCATCCACAACTATTCCTCGTTCAAGCCCTATTGTTTCATTAAATTCAGAAACTAATCGGTCAAAGGCTTCCATTGTTACGCCATTATAGTAATGCCATATTGTTACTGTAATCGGTTTATCTGAATTTAGAGGGTCTGACAAGGTTTGCTTTAAACACCCAACTAACAGTATCATACTAAATAACACTATAACTAGCATCCTTTTTCTCATTGTTATGTCTCCTTTATCAAATCTTTCGTATTATTTAGAAACTTACATACCTTTTATGCCGAATGTCTTCACTTTTATTTTAAGTTTTAAATAAAATTTTACAATTCATTTATACATTATAGCAAATATAGTTCAAAATAACCACTACCCTTTTGTATTATTGTACAAAATATTACATCATTGGATAATATATGACATGCTTTTTATTTCACATGTTAAGTAAGCTCCTTAAGTAACTAATCTCATAAGAAATAAAACTAGCAATAAGTGATTAATACTCGGCAAGTATTGGGAAGATAATCGAGTATAACCTTGATAGAATATTAAACATAAAACATAATGGAGGAAGCATAATGAAAGAAAATAACAAACCTAACACCCCCTTAATAACACATATATTTACCGCGGATCCTTCAGCACATGTCTTTGAAGGTAAACTGTATATATACCCTTCTCACGACTTAGACCACAATGAACCAAGTAATGACAATGGAGACCAATACAAAATGGAGGACTATCATGTATTCTCTATGGATGATATAGATTCTCCTTGTATCGATCATGGGGAAGTACTTCATATGAAAGATATTCCTTGGGTGAGTAAGCAAACGTGGGCACCTGATGCTGCTTACAAAAATGGTACTTATTATCTATTCATACCAGCAAGAGACAAAGAAGGAATCTTTCGTATAGGTGTCGCTACTAGTGATAAGCCTACTGGTCCTTTTAAGGCAGAGCCAACTTATATACCTGGAAGTTATAGTATTGATCCTGCTGTATTTATTGATGATGATGGTAAAGCATATCTATATTTTGGTGGTCTATGGGGTGGCCAATTAGAAAAATGGCAAACAGGCGAATTTATAGCAGATGCAGTTGGCCCTGCAGGTGATGAACCAGCATTAGGA